>JAQICW010000446.1 GCA_027858355.1 Desulfobacula sp. | reverse complement strand
TCCTATTGATGGTTTATAAACTCCCAAAGATAATCAACAGTTGTCATATCCGGAAGGCATATCCCGCTGGTGGCACCGGCTTCAACCGCCATATTGGAAAGCGTCATCCGCTGATCCATGCTCATTTCATCCACAATATTTCCCCTGAATTCAATGACCATATTCGTAGCCCCGTTTACAGTTATGTCTTTGATCACCTTAAGGATAATATCTTTGGCATATACACCGTCGGCAAGTTTTCCAGCGATCTCAATCTTATAAGTTTGAGGAGTTTTAAAGGCGCAGACCCCTTTTAAGATGCCCACTTCAAGATCTGTTGTTCCCACGCCAGCGGCAAAAGCGCCAAAAGCCCCGTGGGTACAGGTATGGGAGTCTCCCATAATAACGACAAATCCCGGGTGTACAAACCCTTTTTCTGGAAACAGGGCATGGCATACCCCGTTATAGCCAATATCAAAAAAGTCTTTAATCCCGTGCCGTTTGGCCCATTCGCGCAGAATTTTCCCCTGCAGGGCAGTTTTAGAGTCTTTGGCAGGACTTACATGATCAATAACTGCTTTTATTTTATCCGGATCAAACACCCGGTCTTTTCCCCTTGCCATTAGATCCTGAATAGCCATGGGTGTTGTTATTTCATGACAAAAAACCCGGTCCAGTTTTAACACACTGACATCTCCAAAGGGTTCATCCTTTAAATGCGCTTTAAAAATTTTTTCTGCAATGGTTTTTCCCATTATTCTCTCCAGATCCTATATAGTTTTATCTCCAAAATAATCTTCTCCTTCTGCAGGTGTAACCACCCAGTATGCCGAAAATGTCTGGTCAGACAAATTTTGAATCACATGGGGAATTTGTGAAAAAAAGGACACAGAATCGCCTTTGTGAAGTTCATATGTCTCCTGACCATAAAGCAGTTGTGCCGATCCTTTAACAACGATCCCCAGCTCACGGCCAAGATGCCCTTCACTAGCATCCCCTCTCTTCTGGCCAGGTGCCAGCTCCAAAAAAAAAGCATTAAAAGAATGATTGCCCTTAGCCTGGCTGTCGCCGCAAAGGGTTTCATATTTAAAGCCTTTGCGCTGATAAATCTTTCTATCATCTCTCCTTACAATCTCAACCCGGGAATGGGTTTCATAGTCTTTAAAAAATTTATTTGGAGGCACCCCATATACTTCTAAAACATGTAACAAAGTGTCCAGGGAAGGCGATATCCGATTCCTTTCTATCTGGGACAACAAACTGGAACTGATGCCTGCCTTTGCTGCAACTTCTTTAATTGTAAAATGCCTTGAATTTCGAATAGGCCTGAGAAGTGCACCAAGTTTTGTTTTCATGGATTCACCATTTTTAAGTATACTTAATTAAAATTTAATCATACTTAAAAATATTATATTGTCAATATAATTTTACGCCAGAAGTTGACCTTGCCCGGAAATATCGTATTAACCTTACAAAGTGTGAAGAATTCAAGAAAAGACAGGCAAATACTTTTAACAAATTTTTAAGATCACAATTGCGGTAAAATGGTGAATTTCAATTTTCCCCGGGATTGGTATTCAGAGAGCAGTCTGTCCACTTTGGCATAATCTTTTTGCTCAATCTCAATTGTATGAACAATTTTATCTGTATAGGTTGTATCCATAATCCTGGTCAAATAATTTTTTATCTGAATAAGCAGGAAATCATTAAACTCATAGCTGACTTCAATTAGAATACTCACCGCCTGAATAAGTTTTTTAAGTTTTTTCAGCTCTATGGTATTTTCCACAGATGCACAATAGGCATCAATCAACCCTCTGACACCAAGTTTAACACCACCGAAATGCCGGGTCACAACGGCTGCAATATTGCTCATGCCATGGCTTTGCATTGTATTCAGCATGGGTTTCCCGGCAGTCCCCGAGGGCTCTCCTGCATCGGAACAATGAAACACATCCCCTTTTTCTCCTACAATATATGCCCAGCAGTTATGGGTGGCCGTTTTATTCTCCTTTGAAATTCGGGAAATAAATGTTTTTGCTTCTTCAATGGAGTCCACATATTCCAGGGTGCAGATAAAAACAGACCTTTTGATTTTTATGGTTGTTGTCCGTTGATGTTCAATTGAATAAAAATAATGCTCATCCATCTCTATTTGTACCTTAACGATAATTTTATAGTTTTTTTTCTGTTTATCATATAAAATAACACATTAAATAACACACAATGGTTATCAGGAATACATGGGAATGACAACTTTATTTTTTAGGGAAGATTCAGATATATGAGAATTGTAACCAGGCCCGATTTTGACGGAATTGTATGCGCAGTACTGCTTTATCAGGCTGAAAATATTGACACTGATATAAAATGGGTTGAACCCAATGAGATCCAAAAGGGGAAAGCCAATATTTTAAAAGGCGATATTATGGCAAATCTCCCCTATTCGCCCGATTGCTCCCTATGGTTTGACCACCACATCTCAAATAAGCCCAAGGGTAATTTTCAAGGCGCATTTGACATAGCCCCGTCTGCTGCCCGGGTTATTTATGAGTATTATAAAGAAAAAGGGAAACTCGACAACGGCTATGATGAACTGGTCTTTAATACAGATATCATCGACGCTGCCGATTTAAACCGGGATCAGGTACAACACCCTGAAAACTACCCGTATATTATTTTATCCATGACCATAAAAAACCAGGACTATAAAGACCGGTCCTATTGGAATAAGCTGGTCGATCTCTTAAAGGAGACGGACATTGACCATATTCTTGAAGATCCGGAAATAAAAAGCCGCTGTGAAAAGGTTATTGACGAAAATATTGCCTATGAAAAATATTTAATTGAGCACACAAAAATACGTCATAACATATCAATTACTGATTTCAGAGGCCTTGACATTGTACCCGAAGGCAACAGATTTTTAACCTATTCACTTTTCCCGGAATGCCATACCAGTATCAAAATCAGATTTGATGGCCCTGAACAAAATTATGTACTGATCAGTATAGGCCGCAATATTTTTAGCCGGCATTGTCATGTCAACATCGGCAATCTTCTGGCAAAATTCGGCGGAGGCGGCCATGCCGGTGCCGGAGGATGTACTCTGAAAGCCGGTTCAGCTGATACTGTTATTGGTCAAATCCTGGAAATCCTGTTTCAAAACAAAAAAGAAAATTAAACTGCAATTAATTCTTG
>JAQICW010000430.1 GCA_027858355.1 Desulfobacula sp. | reverse complement strand
TACCTTTAATCTGGAAGAAAGGCTTTTGGTAGCAGCTCTGGCTCATATATTGTAATTCAGACATTGAACATGTTGTGCCCGTTCCCGGCTGAGTGCATATTTCAACGCTTTAATAATTTCTCATACTTTTCTTGACAAAAAGCGTTCTCCTATCATAACCTGGTTTTCAATAGTATGGCAATATGCAATTGTTTGTCAAATAAAGATAACACCATAATTTAGGGAGGTATTATCATGAAACCAGAAAGTGAAGTTAAGGTTAAATATGGAGTTTGGGGTCTTATTGTTGGAGCAGTCATCGCAATGATCATCGGTTTTGCGTGGGGTGGTTGGACAACCAAGGGCACGACCAAAACGATGACCGAAGAAGCGGTTTTGGCGAGTCAGGCGGCGATCTGCGTCGCCCAATTTATGAAGGAATCGAATCATGAGGAGAAACTCAAAGAATTTGCGAAAGTAGAAAGCTGGAAGAAATCCCAATTCATTGAAAATGGGGACTGGGATAAAATGCCCGGGCAGGATAAGGCTGACTATGGTGTCGCTTCAGCATGTTCCGATGGGCTTGAACTTCTTATCAAAAAATGAGCTCAATGAGATAGCTGTTCAATGTGATTCATAATTTATTTTATGTGGGTCACTTCTTTCGGGCCGACAATAATCTGATGCAGGGTCACCCGGCCCTGCCTTTTCACTTTGAGTATCTATAACTATTTCTAAGCATGAAAATGGTCGAATTATGATTTCATGCAGAAATTTTGACTTTTTATCCGGTTTGGCAAAATTGGAATGAATGAAGTCCAATTTCATGGTGCCGTATCGATATATTCTGCAATTCAGTTTTTAGAATCCCATTGATCGAAATTTATAATAGGAGTCATTCGCACGCCTGGAGAAATTCAAGAAACTGTCGGTGTCCCACCGAAGCGGTGCCCGAGAGGGGCGGTGCGCCCCCCTCGCGACCTTGGAAATCAAATTATCGAATGGAATATACGGCTACTTGCCCGCCCAGTATCTTAAAAGATCATTTTTCCACATCCATTCATGGATGACCCCCAACCACTGCATCCGAGTTGGTGTCCATCATGAGCATGTAATCGTTGCCCTTGATCCCGATTTTGGGCAGGACGATCCAGTCCACATGACATATCCCTTGCTGTTGACGTCGTCGGCTAATGCCTTGACGCCGGCTTTGAATTAAAGACCTGGAAGCGGCCTTTCAGTATGAAGTATTAAAAATGCTTAAGAAAGAAGAAAAAATAAATGATGCTGTTATCGAAAACATGCTTTCCTGGCATCATACAGGTTTTCATGTATATATTGGTGAAAGGATCTATCCTGATGATCAAACTGGTCTTGGAAATCTGGCCAAGTACATTATCCGTGCGTGTTGAGCGCTGCGCTTCACTACGTGCCTCCCAGGAAAGAATGATCTATGTTCCGGCAAAAGAATCAACTGACAGTATTGCTAAGGTGATTTACGCGTGACCTTTAGGTTATACCGCTAAAGACAGAAAGTCCCGGAAAATTTTTAAGTTTCTGACCTTCAGGTTATGCTCTGGACTGGCTGACTCAACTGGTGACCCACATTCCCAGCAGGTATGAGCAAACCGTTCGCTACTATGGTTTCTATTCGAATAAATCCAGGGGAATGAGAAAAAAGGCAAATATTGATGATAGCATCCCGGCAATCATCCCTAATGAAATGTCTTCCAAAGAATTCCGGCAAAATTGGGCTCGATTGATTCAGAAAGTATATGGTGCGGATTATGTCTATCATACCACCTCAGAATTTTACTTTCGACAAGCCTTTTGTCCAACAGGTGGTAACCGTCAAAAATGAATCTTTAGCTTTTGTTTTTTCGACTGATTTTGTTTGCAAACTGACATCTTGCCTGCGTTTCTCGACCCTTGCACCCAGTTCCGAATCATTATTGTGCAATGGTAGACAGGGATATTTTAGAACCTGTAAAAGTGCTTGTTTTTTGCAGCCGCTTTTTTTTATCCGATCATCTAAATCGTCATAACAAGCTTTTGTGGAAAACAGAGTTTCGAATTCAGACGATAACCTTGCTGCGGTCTCTGCAGTTGGATACTCTTTGTATTTTAAAAGATCACTATAGTAATCCCAAAAACGAGTTTTAAACTTTTAAAGCGCATCAACATTGAAGGGAACAGTTGGGCTTAAACGATTATAATGCCTTCCTTCATGAATCCAGCACAGTGCGTGTTCCGCAGTAAGTTTTTTGAATTGAGGGGCATCATCACTCAAAAGGATATTAATAATTGGAATTTCGGTTTGACGGTGATAGTAGGCTATTGCAGTAGCTTCTTTAATTCTCATTTTGAGATTTTTCCCTTTGTTCGCATTAGGAAAAATTATTTTTAATAGCTTTTGCATTCCCACTTCTGAGATTTCCCTCTCAGCTAATATCTATCTTGCTAAGAATTTTATTGATTTCTGAAGGACTCATATTTTATAGTAGCATCATTATTTCATTGTGTCTGCCCCCCTAATGTTAATTTTTTTAATTTTTTTTTACCAAAAAAATCAGTTGCCAGGGAATTTGAATAGGATACCTATTTTCTTTGTTTAAAAGGGATTGAGGCCACAGGCAATTATCGACCATATCCGTTTCCCCACAGCGTCCAAGGTTTTTTATAACCCTAAAAATTCAGCTTTGTGGTGTTGAAAACTGGGGTGGGGATCAGCTCCATCATTCCTAATTGGAAACCAAAGGCGCGTACGAGGGAAATTAAATAGAGGGAATAAGATTGTTTTTAAATTTATTTAAGGGAATTAAAAGGACTGAATAAAATTGGTGGTGGGTGGGTTCCCCCGAAATTGGCTGGGAAAAAATCCTTGATTTTGACTGGGTTCATTCCAAAGCTCGAACCACTTCGTTGGCCAAGGCATCTATACGCAGATTCACTTGAGCATAGAGCACCGAATAAGCATCGGTGGGCCCATTGGAAAGCTGGTTCATGACCCAGGGCTCCATTTGGAAAATAAAAGATACACCCCGATGAAACTTGGCAAGATCTCCGGTTGGAAGACCTTCCAGGTTGGCAAATCCATAAAGTTTACAGCCGTGGGATGCTGTAATATCAGCGATTTCTTTTTCAATCCTATTCATGTCAGCATCCATACAAGTTATCTAAAAATATATCCTCTGTTCAGATTTTGAAATCATTTGGAACCTATAATACAATAAAAAATTTGTTCAGGCAAAAATTTGATATTATTAAATCTAATTAGCCTGTGGCATGAAAAAAATCGAAGACAGGATTTTTCTTTGGAAAGGTGATATCACAACTTTCCAAAAACGGATGCCATTACAAATGCTGCCAATATTCACTTTCTCGGATTTTTTCGGCCGCATCAATCGCCTCTTCCTTAATCGACAAAGCAAGATTATCCATTTCCTTTTGTGATTCAAGGATTGTTTGAAATTTTTCCCAGGTTACCATTCGGCAAATTATATCCACAGCAACTTCTAAAGACAGTTTCTCAATATTAATTGTGATATCATATAGGGAGGGGTCTTCTATGTTTATCCCATAAATATATTGGCCCCATTTTCTTCTTGAACTATCAATCTTATCTAAAAAATCAATTGCTTTGTCTCTTGTTATCTTATCTCGTTTCATCACGAACTTGATCCGGTATTCCAAGTCGGTAATGATTCGAACCTTGAGAACATGAGGTATGTCTTTCACAAAAAAGTGACCTGCCAGACCATGATAGACGATATTGTCAGCTTTAAAGTGATTTATTAAAGCAGCTTGAATATAGGAAATATATATCTTTTTCTCTTGTGTAAACCGTTCAAAAAAAGAAGGTGTATCTTCTAAAGCCTGCGTGAGTTTGATTTCTGGGATGTTAAACGCTTTAGATGCCTCAATCAAAACATCACGGGCAAGACATCGGTAACCTAACCTTTCAGCAACCCTTTCTGCGATTTCCACACCCCTGCTATACGATCCCTTTGAAATGGTAATAATAGTCATAATCCCTCCTTTTTAATCTCGAGTTTGGAACCTCTGTAAAATTTATTCAATTGCCAATACCCTTCCTGCTATCAGCAAACGCCTCTATCTCGAATTTTTCGTCAATCAAAGCAATCTTGGCCAAAACAGCAACAGGTCTTTTACAATTCCTGACTCTGGTGCGGGAGCGGGAAACTCAGTTCAGCAGCAACCTTATATTTGCTAAAGACATAGGGTTCATAAATAGTGTTTGAACGAAAACTCACCCATCTACTGCGTTGCTGCAAAATCCTGAAATCCTCATGTACAGTAGTACACTCCGGTTTCAAGATTTTTTGCGCCTTGTATATGGGCAACT
>JAQICW010000672.1 GCA_027858355.1 Desulfobacula sp. | reverse complement strand
TGCAGGATATCAAGCACACCTTTTTGGGTGGATTCAAACAATTGTTCTAAAGGTACAATTTCAGCATCTGCAAAAACAGATATCACAAGCTTGCCATTACTGAATTTTTTTACGTCTGTAGCAAACCCCTTTAACAACTCAAAGGAAAGATCTCCATGGGGATAGCCGGATTGAAGTTTCCACCGATATACTTTTTTATCAGAAGCAATTGAAGAACCAATGGTAAAAATACCACAAAAAAGTAATGCCATCAAAATTATTGATAGTTTTTTAAAAATTGTTTTTTTTGTCATTATTTTCTCCTTACTTTTCAAAAGTTAAATAAAAATTCACTCAATTTCATAATTGCAGACAAATGGCTAACCAATTATCCCCCGGCAACCAGCGAAAAAAAACTGATGGTCATTTTGTCTGTTAGAGGGGTATCAAGTTGAATGGTATGATTTTCATGGCTTATGAGGCCGACATGGGACAGCGGAATCTGCAGGTCATTCAAAAGGTCCACTGGTGTCACACCATCAGACATATCAACAATCAACCCCTTTTCATGATCATAATCTGGAACATTTAAACTCAATGTTCCAAAAAGCCGAACTGTCAGTCGTATAGTCATTTACCCTGCCATGGTCCAATTAAGGCTATATCTTGCCATATCACTAGTTTCAAGAACTTCAGAAATAATATCAATCCCTTTGTCAACCAGGGCCTTGGATATTACCAGCGGTGGAATCATGCGCAAGATATTATCATAGCGACCACAGGGCAGCACAAAAACACCATTATCTCTCAACAGCCACACGATTCGAACCACCTCAGCCATGGGAAGGGGGGTTTTTGTCTTTTTGTCGCTGACCAGTTCAATGGCAATACCCCAGCCCATACCCCTGACGTCGCCAATAACTTCCCGCTGCTTGGCCAATTCCTTTAGTCTGCCCATGGCATAGGCACCCATTTTCTGTGCCCTTGGAAGCAGGCCATCCTGGATTAATTCAATATTTTTACAGGCAACCGCACAGGACATTGAATTGCCTGCTGCGGTGAGAACATGACTGAAGGGCTCCAGGTCGGAAACCAGATCTGCACGGCACAGCACGGCACTAAAGGGCAAATCGCCGCCCAATGCCTTTCCCATGGTAATGATGTCCGGCTCCACATTAAAATTTTCCACGGCAAACAGGGTTCCCGTACGTCCCATTCCCATCTGAACCTCGTCATCAATCACGAGAATTCCCAAACGTTTACACAAATTATAAATATATTCCATCCACCCCGGCGGCGGCGGTACATACCCGCCTTCACCCTGCATGGGCTCAAGAATAAGGGCAGCAACATCCCCCACATCAATTCCACCGTAAGGATCGGTCAATTGAAACTCCACATACTTGGCGCATTGCAGATCACACTTTGGATGGGTTAATTCATAAGGACAGCGGTAACAATAGGGATAGGGCCCCAGCCGATCGACAAATGGCATAAGCGGCCGGTACTTGCTTCGAAAAGTGGGGGATGTGGTCAATGAAAGCGTTGTGCCGATGGAACCATGATAGGCACCTTGAAAGCCAAGTATGGTTGATTTTCCGGTGGATGCCCTGGCAAATTTTATGGCAATTTCATTGGCAGAACTTCCACTCAATCCATATGCCATTTTTACATTGTCTTTAAGATTGCCCGGTGCCAGTCCGGAAAGCATTTGTCCAAGTCTCTGCCGGTGTTTACAAGTGCCATCGGGTGTATGCATAAGACGACCACATTCATTCTTGATCACCTCAACAATTTCAGGATGACAATGACCGACATTGTTCACAGCCACGCCCGATGACAGATCAATAAACACATTTCCATCCGGGTCTTTAAATGTAGCGCCAAATGCTTCTTCCCAGGCCAAAGGGATGCCGATGGGGGCAATCCGCGTTGGGGTTTCATTGGCCAGTTCTTTTTCCAGCAGGGCACGGGTTTTGGGGCCTGGAATCGCACCTGTCACAATTTTAGGAGCATCTGGATAGGACAAGTTTTCAAAATATTCTTCAGAAGCCATATATCTTCTCCTCATCAAATTTAGAAGTCTAATTTAGAAAGCATTCACTTTGTCAAGATCTTCATCTGATACATCAAAAACATTTCCTGAAGGCAACAAAGGCTCTTCCTTGAAAAATTGCGGCAGACGATCATCTTCTTTTGTAAATCCAGCCCGGAGATTAAACTCCTTCTCCGCTTTCAGCGTAGTGATGCCTAATTGCTTGATGTAATCCTTATCAAGGGTTTCACCAACCATTGCTGCTACACCCTGAACCATATGACCCTGAAGATCGGGGAAATCAAGGGCAGGCAGCGAGGCAAAAAGACAAAGACCAAGGCTGTCTATGGCAGCATGATAAATTTGAAGAAAAGATGACATTTCCCCCTGTCCATCGGGTGATGCAGGATCATATTGCGACAAGGGATTGGGAATGGCATTTCCAACGGTATGGTCAGCGCCCATGGCCGATGTAGCATAGGTGGTACCAGTTCCTTTCAACCCTCTGGGATCATAGGCAGCCATGCTCTGGCCTTTTACATGGGGGATGCGTTTTGACCCTAGGTTTTCACCCGTGATCTTACAACCATTGCCAATCATAATACCGTTTTCAGAGCCTTCCCTGATTTCATTCACCAGTGCTAAGGCTGCATTTCCATCCCCCATGGCAAGGATACCCCCTTCCATGGCAAGGGCAATGGCAGCCCCTACATCCATGGTATCCACACCAATGTCATTACAGGCCCGATTAATTTTGGCAATAATATCAATGTCATCGATCATGCAATTAGATCCGGTTAAAACAATGGATTCATATTCAAGCCCTGAGACAATGATTTCACCGTTTTCGTCGGTAAATACGTTTGAACAACCGATAATACAACCGGACATGCATTTATGGTCAGCAATGGAATTGGGACGTTTTGCCATTAATTCGGCAATATGCTCACCGGAAATTTGCTGGGCTTTGTCAAATTGACCGATGGAATAATTACGGGTCGGCATACACCCCAGCCCATTGATCATGTTGACCAGAAGCGGTGTTCCAAGGAATTTCAGCCCCTCGATCAACGGATGGGCCAGTACGCCTTTTGTAAACTTTAAAGCCGCAGTTTTAAATATTTCCTTGTCCTGGATTTCAACTTTTTTTCCACCCTGGTCGTCAATGACAATGGCCTTGATATTTTTTGACCCCATCACTGCGCCTAAACCGCCTCTTGCCGCCATCCTGATGTGAAAATCAGGAGATGTTACCGCTATGGAAGCCGCTTTTAATTTACTTTCCCCGGCCGGCCCGATGGAAATAATGGAAACTTAGTCACCATGCTCTTTTTTCAAATCTTCAATGATTTGATAGTTGCCCAATCCTTTTATAGGATCAGCCTCTATAAACGATACGCCGTTACTATCAATTTTCAAGGTGGTCAAGCTATTGGCACACCCTTCAAGAACAACTGCTTGAATTCCCAGCTTTGGCAGTTTTTGGGCAGCGTTCCCACCGGAATTGGCTTCTTTGATCCCTCCGGTTAAAGGGCTTTTGGCGCCCACCGATAACCTTCCGCTGTTAGGAAAACTGGTCCCTGCCAAAATTCCAGCTGCAAATATCAATTTATTTTGAGGATCTAACGCATCCACCGTGGGTGGCACTTCTTTATTGATAATCTGCGAAGTCAAGGCTCTGCCGCCCAGTTTTGCGTATTCTGAAGACAATTCTTCAAACAGAAAGCTTTGTTCATCCAAATCTATCCTGAGTAATTTAAACACGTTGGTCCTCCTAAGTATTAAGTTTTAAAATTTGCTGTAACTTGTATTGGACATCCGTCCCATAAAAATTCAAGGTGTCCATTAAAAATTAACAGGTGAATATTCTTACCCGGTTGCCTGGGCAACCGGTTTATAAACTAAGGTTACCATTACAGATATTTTTCTGTTTTTTTCTCTTATACTCATATCAATAAAACACAAAACACGATGGGAAGATTATTTTTTAATCTTTTTAAGAAAGTAGCAACAATTGTGCCGGAGCGAAACCTTTATAAAAAACTATTTTGTTTTCAAAGAGTTATCTATAATATACAAGAAAGAAACATAGATGGCGGTATTAAAATTTTTGGGTCAAAAATGTCCCTAAAATAAGTTTTTATCGTCAAAAGACTTGGCGTGAAAGGTTTGCGACGATGGGTCAAAAAAGACCCATAACAGGCCTATATTAACCCATATGTTTTCATTTTCCTGAAAAGTGTTTTTCTGGAGATGCCCAAAAGTTTGGAGCTTTTACCTTTATGCCAATGGTTTTGATTTAGAATATCCTGAATGTGGTCCTTCTCAAAATCACCCACAGCATTTTTTAAAAGGATTATTTTATCAGTAGAATTCCCATGCTTGAAATTATCCTCTGTTAAATCCTTGTTGTTCGAGACCTCTAGAAAATCAAGATTCTGAAGGGTGATGTACCTTCGAAGAACATTCTGTAGTTCACGGATATTACCGGGCCAATGATAATTTTTCAGTGTTATGAGATCTTTGGGAGCCAATGGCTTTATAGCATTGTCCTTGCCATAGGATTTGAAAAAATGGTCGATGATAAGAAAAATATCATCGCCTCGTTCCTTTAACGGCGGCAGATGAATGGGTAAGACATGAATTCTGAAAAAAAAGTCATCCCTGATGCGCCCTTTTTTTACAAGCCCTATCAAGTCTTTATTGGAAGCTGCAAGAATTCTTAAATCGGGTTTCTTTACCTTCGTACTTCCAACCGGTGAGTATCCGCCCCCTTCAATTGCCCGTAAAAGCTTTACTTGCAGTGCTAAGCTGACTTCGCCAAGCTCATCGAGAAACAGGGTGCCTCCATCAGCCATATCAAGGTAACCTGGCTTATCAATATTTGAACCTGTGAATGCGCCCTTTTTTGAACCAAAAAACTCATTTTCTATGAGCGTTTCAGGAATGGCGGCACAATTAACGACAACACACTTACCATCACTTCGATTTGACGCATTGTGAATGGCCTGTGCCACCAACTCTTTTCCCGTTCCGGATTCGCCATATATAAACACACTGTCATCGGTTCCGGCAGCCTTTAGTATAAGCTCATACACGTCCTGCATTGCCTGGCAGTTTCCGATGATATTGTCAAATTTATATCGATCTTTAATGGTTGATCGAAGATACAGATTTTCATGTCTGAGTTTTTGCTCCATCTGTTTAAAACCTGTAAAATCAGTAATAAACCCTTCTATGGCCACAAGCCTGTCATCATCAAAAAGAACACCTTCTGCTTTATCAAAGACCCATTTTGTTTCACCAAGGGAATTGATAATGCGATATTCAGTCTGGGACGGTTCTCTTCTTTTAGTGATTGAATTAAACATCTCGGTGGCAACTCTATCTATATCATCTGGATGGATCAATTCCTTAAATTCCTTAAGACCTTTCCCAATAAAAAAAGAGGGCTCATACCCGGTTACAAGACTGCTTCCATTACTGACAAATTCCACCTCCCAGTTTTTCTTTTTAAACAATCGATAGGCCACGCCAGGCAGATTATTCATCAAGGTAGACAGCTTGCGCTCACTTTCGATGACTCTTCTTTCAACATTTTTTATATGGGTAACATCGCGGATTGACTCAATTGCACCAACGGGTACACCTTCCCGATTTAAAATCGGAGTTGCTGTGATCCATACAGATCCTCCTTTCCCAGAGTTCATCGCTGGAATAAATCTTTCTGAAAACAGCAGTTTTCCCTCTTTGGTAATTTTAAAATTTCTGAGTATCGGATTTTTAGAGTCCAATTCTATAAGATCTATAAGCAAAGGGACATCATCATTGTAAAAAGGCTTAATTAATTCATAAAATTGTTTTCCCATTGCTTTGTCTTTAGTAACATCCAACATCTCCTCCAGGGCATTATTCCATGCAATGATAATTTTGTCATTATTCACAACATATGTAGGATCAGGAAGAAAATCGATGATTTCCTGTAAGCGCTGCTGGGAATTTCTAAGTTCAATCGTTCTTTGTTCCACCAATTCTTCTAAATGCTCGCGATACTTTTCAAGTGTTTCTTCCACCTTGCGTTTTTGAGTAATATCCCTTGCCATCCCTTCCACAAATATTACCTGATCATTTTCATCAAAAATCGGTGTCTCAATAACCACCAGTCTTCGCGAAGCTCCGTCTTTATGAAAAACATCGACTTCATAAGGTGGCTGTCGAATCCCCTGAATACTCAATTCTGTATGCTTGCGGGCTTTTTTATTCCCGGGATGATCAGTCCACAGCCCATCAATATTTTTTTTATATTCTTCCTGGGTATAACCTAAAATATTCTTTACCGAAGGGCTCAGGCGGGTAAATGTCTTGTTTGTATCATGGGCAAAAAACATAAACTCATCTTTAAGATTCTCGATCATTCGATTGTATCGATCTTCACTCTGTGCCAATAATTTTTTTGTATTGTCAAATTTTGAAGAGGACTTTTTATGTTCTTTCCCGGACTCGGTCAATTTTTCACCTTCTGTTTTTGTTCTTTACATAGTTAATGGTTACCTGAAAAATTTTTGCAACTGAATGATATTTGATTTTATAATTTCATTTAAATCATTATAAATCTTTGCTTCACCATAATTTTTATCATGTTCTGTTATTAGACCATCCAACTGATTTTTTACAACTTCGCACACTTCATTTATTAATGATGTCAATAGTTTTGGACGAACATTCATGTCCTTGGCAAATTGTTTAAAGGAATGCTCTTTTATCCGATCGAGCCTGAAAGTTTGGCCAATCGCCATGGCAAATTTATTGTCCAAAGGATAAATCTGAGTGGACACCAAATCATAGAATGGTGCTAATTCAAAGCCTTTGTCGTGTAAAATAGAGAAGTTTTTACCATGGGCATCATGATTGCCAATAATATAATTAAAAACCATCATACGTATGAATAGGAGCCTATTGGTTACGCCTTGATTTGACAAATATTCATCAATTAATTCTCTGCATTCTATAAATCCGGGACCACCAGTCTCTTGGTATTTTCGCTCAAACGGATACCCCATTGCCAGGCAAAAATCCTCCTGGTGAATGCGAACAATCTTTTTGTTTATTTCCTGACGGTCATATCGATCCACTACAAACAGTTCATGGCCACCAATTTTCATGATTTTTGAATTAGGAATCAAAAAGCCTGATCTCTGTGCCAATTCCATACAAAAGGCTTCATTCCTTGGAATATCGGGGAAACCGGCATTAATTGGTTTAATGATATGCGTAGTAGCGGAGCCGGAATTTTTCGGTAGATAAAACTGATTCCATTTAATATAAACCGGCAATTTGTCTTGTGCTCCTGCCAAAGAAAGTTTAGCGTGTTTCATTTCCGGATATAATTTGTATCTTCCCGGATCAAGCATTATTTTATCAAGAGTTTCTATCAATTCCTGGGTAATGTTTTCGTATTGACCAGGAGTAAAATCAGGTTCTTGATCTTCAGGTATGATAGAAAGTGCTCCCGCACAATCTTCTCCAAAATTTTCTAAAAAGGCAAAGGTATCTTTTTTGTCAAATCTGCGATGGAAAGCCAACACCGTTCTTGTGTTACTTTCCGGAAGAAGATTTTCAAAAAAAGTTGTGCTGATAGCTGGAGCAAATTTTTCTTTTCTACAAGGAAGTGAAAGAGAAACAGGTGAACATTCTTTTCCTATCCAATCTTGAGTATATTGAAATACTACTCTGCCCATTTTGTGCCGATCCAATGTGCCGACCAATCGTTTGTTCCATATAATTTGTAACCGGTCTTTCATTTCTCGTTCTCAATCGGATCTGGTGTTACATATAGTTTTAGGCCCAAAGCCCGAAGCAACACAAACGCTTTGTCCATCTGTATTGTTTCTTTCCCTCTTTCTACATTACTGATGAATTTCACACTTGACCCTGTAATATCTGCTAAATCCGATTGCCTCATCTTTTTCTTCTTTCGGGTGTCTTGAATGGCTTTTCCAAGATATTTAACTAAACGAACACGATATGGATATTCTATATTTTCTTTCATATGAAGCCTTAATTTCACCGGACGGTTAAAAAATACGATTGGTTATTTAATTTCACAGTACGGTTAAATTAAATGATAGTCAAGCTTTTTAACCGAACGGTGAAATTATTGAAGATGATAGGCAAGGCAAAGACTTACATCACATCTCCCAGGTCAGAAAGCCCGAGTTCATGAAGTTTTTCTGCCTTGGGAAATCCTGTTTCGGGATCCCACCCTCTTAATTGGTAAAATTCATCCCGCATTGTTTTGAAAACTTCACGGTCCAGAGTTTG
>JAQICW010000311.1 GCA_027858355.1 Desulfobacula sp. | reverse complement strand
AGGCATGTACCACACCAGACGGATGAGTATGTGGAGATCGAAGAAATGTTTGAATCTCTGCAGATCTATCTGCTGTCAACTCTTCGTTTTCTAAACGGGCCAGCCAGTGAGTAATCTCCATTTGCGATTTTTAATTAGTGTCTGACCGAAAACCCCCGTGTTTGGGCGGCTCGTAGAGGAGCAATGCTAACAAAGTTGCCCATATACAAGGCGCAAAAAATCTTGAAACCGGAGTGTACTACTGTACATGAGGCCCGATTTATAATTTGGCAAAATTTTGCAGCAACGAAGTAGATGAGTGAGTTTTCATCCAAATACTACTCAGCATTGAAACAGGCCACAAGTTGCCCCTTATTCTCAACCAGCTCTGGTGCATTATCAGCACAGGTCTTTGTTGCCTTATTACATCTGTCGAGAAATGGACAACTCTCATCCGTTTTTTCAAATTTCGGAATGACAGGCTTATTTTTTTGTTTTTTATTCAGCGGATTAACGTCTGGAACAGCCCGTAAGAGGGTCTGGGTGTAAGGATGAAGGGGACGTTGAAATAATGCTTTTGTAGTTCCCTGCTCCACAATTTGTCCCATGTATATCACTGCAACCTGGTCTGTAATATATTCAACCACACTCAAATCATGACTGATAAACATATAGGTGAGGTTATATTTTTCCTGGAGGTCCATCATTAAATTCAATACCTGGGCCTGAACGGATACATCCAGGGCCGAGACTGACTCGTCCGCCACAATTAATGAAGGGCGGGTAATCAAAGCCCTGGCAATGGCAATTCGCTGACGTTGTCCCCCGGAAAATTCATGGGGGAATTTGTCAGTATCCGTGGCATTCAGGCCAACCTCAGTCAGTATCTTACGGACGCGCTCTTTTTTCTGGGCAAATGAAAGTTTTTCTTTTAAAGTATCCAGCGGTTCCGCAACGATTCCCATGACATTTTTCCTGGGGTTCAATGAACCGTAAGGATCCTGGAAGACCATTTGAAAATTCCGCCTTAAATGTTTCAGCTCGGCAGCAGGCATGTTAAATAAATCTTGACCGTCAAAGAAAACCGTTCCTGAAGTAGGTTCATCAAGAGCCATGACGATTCTGGCCAGGGTTGATTTTCCACAACCAGATTCTCCCACAATGCCAAAACTGGTTCCATGATGCAGTTCCAGGTTAATACCATGCAGGGCGCGAAAAACCGGGGCCTTTTGGAACAGGTATTTTTTGGGAAGTTGATAGTCTTTGTACACGTTCTCAATTTTAACCAATGGCTGTTTCATTTTTTATCTTCTCTGCTTAACGGGTGATAACACCACACCTGGTGATGATCTGACACCCTTGTGGCCATGGGTTCCTTTGCTTTGCACATTTTGGAAGCTCTTGAGCAACGGTCGGCAAAATTACATCCCTCAGGTCTTAGATGCAATTCCGGTACCTGCCCTGGAATACTGCTAAGTCTTTTTCTACCAGGGAGTGCTGAAGAGCCGACATGGGGAATGGCGGAAAAAAGACCATATGTATATGGATGCAGCATATTTTGAAATACATCCATAGTGCTTCCCATTTCAACAATGTTACCCGTATACATGACCATCACACTCTGGGTTGTCTGGGCGATAACGCCCAGATCATGGCTGATCATTATCAGGGCCATGCCCGATGAATCAGCCAATTCCCGTATTAAATCCAGAATTTGTTCCTGAACGGTTACATCCAGTGCCGTTGTCGGCTCATCAGCTATGAGTATGTCGGGATTACAGGCAATTGCCATGGCAATCATTACTCTTTGGCGCTGTCCGCCGGAAAGCTGGTTGGGATAAAGGTTCAGGCCAAAGCGGCTGACGGGAAGCCCGACCTTATCCATCAGCTCGGTCACCCGTTCAAGGGTCTGTTTTCGGGTAAGTTTCATGTGCAGATAAATGCTTTCGGAAATCTGGGGGCCAATCTGTTTCACGGGGTTTAAGGCTGTCATGGGTTCCTGAAATATCATCCCGATCCGGTTCCCCCGGATGCTGCAAATCTTTCTGGAATCTAATTTTAAAATATCCTGGCCCTCCAGGATAATTTTTCCTTTGGTTTGGGAATCCAGTGGTAAAAGAGACATCAGCGCCAGTGCTGTAATGGATTTTCCGCAACCTGATTCACCTACGATTCCCATTTTATCTCCGGCATCCATGGAAAAATTAATATGGCTGATGACTTCCTGGGGGCCATGGGCTGTATTTAAGGTTACACAAAGGTCTTGAACCTGTAATAAAGTCACTTGGCTACCTGCTTCTTCTTAATTTAGGGTCAAGAACATCCCGCAAGCCATCTCCAAACAGATTCAGTCCCATGACGGTTAATGCAATGGCTAAACCCGGATAAATAGCCAATTGGGGTGCAAAATGCATAAAGGTCTGTGCTTCATTGAGCATTTTTCCCCAGCTTGGCATGGGCGGCTGGGTACCCAGCCCCAGGTAACTTAAGCCAGCCTCTGCCAGGATGCCCAGGGCAAACTGAATGGTGGCCTGGACAATGAGCATACTTGAGATATTCGGCAGAATATGTTCCACTGATATTCTAACCGGACCTTTTCCAGCACTCCTGGCTGCCAGAATAAATTCCCGCTTCCAGATGCTTAATGCAGCTCCACGAGCCACCCTGGCAAAAACCGGTACGTTAAATATGCCAATGGCAATAATGGAGTTGACGGATCCTGGACCCAAGATCGCTGTTATCATAATAGCGGAAATGAGTGCTGGAAAAGCAAAGGTTAAATCGTTGAACCGCATTATCAACTCATCAATCCACCCTTTTTTAGCTGCAGCCATCAAGCCTAAGGGAACGCCGCATCCAATACCGATTCCAATGGCAACAAAAGCGACAATTACTGAATTTCTGGCCCCCTGGATTAACATTGACAAAATGTCCCGGCCAAAATGATCCGTCCCCAGCAGATATTTGGCACCTGGTTTCAGTAATTTTTCTGCAATATTAATATCTTCAACAGGATAGGGTGTCCAGAAATAGGAGAGAAAAGCGATTAGAAAAAAGAGCAATGAAATCGTTCCGCCAATTACAAAACTCCGGTTTTTAAAACCATGCCGGAAAACTTCAGCCAGTGTTCTAAACATCTTCGCCCCCTCTCAAACGGGGATCAATAAATGCATAAAGCAAATCCACCATAAAATTGATCATGATAACAGCCGCTGACAATAAAATGACCAGATTTTTTACCACAATCAAATCTCTTTGGGAGATGGCCTGAAAAATCAGCCGCCCGATCCCGGGCAGATAAAACACGTTTTCAATGATAATGGTCCCGGCCAGCAAAAATGAAAATTGAAGTCCCATGATGGTCACAACGGGTATCAGGGCATTCCGCAAGGCATGCTTCCATAAGGCCCCCTGGTTCGTGACCCCTTTGGCCCTGGCAGTGCGGATGAAATCCTCCTGCAAGACCTCAAGTAATGCCGAACGGGTTACCCTGGCGAGGATAGCTGCCTGGGGCAGGGCCAATGCTATTGTCGGTAACAGAAAAGACTTGAGTACGGGTACTATCCCTGCATCCCAACCTGCAAACCCTCCTGCAGGCAACAACCTTAAGGTAACGGAAAACAGAAGCGTCAGGAGCATGGCAAACCAGAAATTGGGAATGGCAATTCCTATCTGGGAAAAACTCATCACCAGAAAATCCATTGGTTTATTATGGTTGGAAGCGGCGATGACTCCTAAAGGGATGGCAATGAGTGTGGAGAGTGTCATGGCCAATAAGGCCAGGGGAAAACTGACGGTAATACGATCGAGAATCAACTCTGATACGGGCACATCATAGGTATAAGATATTCCAAGGTTTCCAGTAATCAAATCCCCCACCCAATGGGTATAGCGGACCCAAACCGGTCGGTTGAGGCCAAGTTCCTCCCTGAGTGCGTTCAGCGTATCTGTTTCTGCATTGATTCCCAACATAACCGCTGCCGGGTCGCCAGGCAGAATTTCAAGAACGACAAACACCACCAGGGTGGCCACCAACAGGGTCAGTACCAGAGTAAAGACTCTTTTTGCTATATAAATTCTCAATAATCACAATAGACTTCGGTTAGGTCATTGGCCTGAACTGGACTGTTTTCCCATAATCCGCGGATATTTTTATTCCACACACCATGTTTGGCAAGCTGGAACATGAATCCGTTGACACACTCTGCAGAAATCAATCTCTGGGCATCTCCCAGGATTTTATATCGGGCATCCGTTTCAACCGTTGCATCCAGTTTCTCCATCAATGCCTGAAATTTTGGACTGTCATAGGCAAAATAATAGTCTTTTCTGGCATATATGCCGATATCCATAGGTTCTGTGTGAGAAACAATGGTTAAATCATAATCCCTTTTTTTAAACACCTGATCCAGCCATTGTGCCCATTCCACGGGAATGATTTCCAGATCAATTCCGATCTTTCTGAGTTGGGAGGCGACAATTTCACCACCTCGTCTTGCATAAGAGGGCGGCGGCAGCTTGATAACCCCTTTGAATCCGTCTGGATATCCTGCTTCCGTCAGAAGTTGTTTTGCCTTTTCAAGATCATAGGGATGGGTTGCGATCAGGTCAACATAGGCAGGGTGATGGGGTGCAAAATGGGTTCCAATGGGTGTCCCATAACCAAACATGGCCCCGTCAATAATGGCCTTGCGGTCAAGGGCATGGGCTATGGCCTGCCGTACTTTTAAGTTTTTGAACGGTCCTCGCTGATTATTGGTTGAAAGAATGGTTTCTCCCTCCGTACTTCCAATGACAACTTTAAACCGGGGATCGCTTTTAAATTGTGCAAGACTTTCCGGAGCGGGGAAATTGGCAAACCCGTCTATATCACCGGCCATCATTGCGGAAACAGCTGCTGCAGGGTCAGGGATGATCTTGATTGTAGCGGTTTTTAATTTAGCTGGTGTGCCCCAGTAGGCATCGTTTCTGACCATTACAATGCGATCACCTTTCACCCATTTTAAAAATTTAAAAGGTCCCGTACCAATGGGATTGCTTTTATTTTTTTCCGCACTGGCTTTATCAACAATTATGGCATCTCCCCAGCCCATGTTGAACAAAAAGCTGCCTGTGGGTTGAGTCAATGTTACCACCACTGTATGAGAATCTTTGCTGGTAACGGATTCAATCGGTTTAAACAGCGCCTTTTGCGCATTAACGCTATCTTCGGCCCTGGCTCTGTTAAGGGAAAAAACCACATCATCGGCTTCAAATGAGGCTCCGTCATGAAAGGATACCCCTTTTTGGAGATTAAAGGTGTAGGTTTTTTTATCTTCTGAGACTGTCCAGCTGCTGGCAAGAGCTGGTTTTACAACACCATTTTTGTCGATCCGGGTCAGTCCTTCAAAAATATTGGCATATACAACCTCATCGATTGCTGCTGCAGCCCCTGCTGTCGGATCAAGGTGGGGTGGTTCCAATACCATTCCCAAATTCAAGCTGTCTTTTGCGGCCATAACGGATGACGCATTTATGGCTATCCCCAGTGATAGAACGATTAATATAACAATAGTTTTGATTTTACTCATGTTGCCTCCTTTATTAATCACATTTTATCTGCCGTAGCGGTCACGGTAGCTGTCTACGTCACCCAGGCTTTCTGCCTGGTAAATCCCCCTGGCAATTGCCCGGGCCACACAATCTGCAGCCAGCATACCCAATTTGGATACACCCACCACTGGATCTAAAAGTTCACACTTACCCGTTGATAAAACAAAAACACTGTCACCGTCAAAAGGCGAATGAACCGGTCTTATTGCCCGGGCCAAACCATCCTGGGCCATTATGGCAACCCGTCTGGCCTGGGGTTTGGTCAACACTGCATCAGTTGCAACAGTCACCAGGGTTGTATTTTTACCTGTTGGCAACTCAAAAAAAAAGTCAAGGTCTATCCTGGCATTTTCTTCAGGCATGGACTGTTTTCCCAGTTCATCATTCTGCTCATAGGGAAACGCCCACATGGTAGGACTGCCGGGCATTGTAAGAGATCCCATGGAGTTCACCGCTGCAATTGCTCCAACACGTATCTCTGACTCGCCGTCAAAAAAAACAAAAGAGGCACTCCCCAAACCCCCTTTTAATCCGCCAGCAATTGCACCATAGCCTGCGCCGACATTTCCCAGATCAAAATTTTTGCTGATGGTTTGGGCTGCCGCAAACCCAAGATCAAAATAAGGAGATTTGATTCCCCATTCTTTATCTCCACCGTTTAACAGATCAAACAGAATAGCAGATGGAACAATGGGAATAATGGCATCACCCAGATTAAAGCCAATTTTTTGCGCTTTTAAATTTGCCATTACACCGCCGGCAGCATCCAATCCAAAGGCAGACCCCCCGCTTAAGACAATCCCATGAACAACATCCACCAGACAATCCGGATTCAGGGCATCAGTCTCCCGGGTTCCCGGTCCCCCTCCTCGAATATCTGCCGAGGCAATGGCAGGTTCATCAGGTATAATCACTGTCACACCAGTTCTAATCGTTCCATCGTAAGAGTTGCCGACTTTTATTCCCGGAACATCTGTTATTAAATTTTGCTTTCCAACTTTAATCATCTTTTTCCTTTGATTTCAATTGGGCCAGCACACATTTTTCAAAACCCGGCCGATCGTATCGATCTGATTGGCCCAACTTGCTGTCTCCTTGGTTTAAAAAGTTAAACATGTGTGTTAGCCATTGCTTTCCCGATCCATCTTTTTTAGTTCTTAAGAATCGGAAATGTATTGGCACCTTGCGGCATAATTGTAATTTTTGGGGAATTACTTCCACACTTCTTATATGCTATTGCCAGGGCCTCTTCCATAGTGGCGACTCCTTGAACACCGGCCTTTTGGGCTAATTCGATGTTCTTTTCCCGGGTAACCAGGATAATGTGTCCTAAATTGGCATACTCTAATTGCCGAACCGCGACCCATCCTGAGATGAGAAAATTTCCCCGTACAGCTTTTTCCATATCAAACGCAGTTGGATAATGGAACCAGTCAAAAAATTCACTGGGTTCCTTAATATCCGGACACTCTGCCAGGATGATGGCAATACCGCCGGGTTTCATGGCGTAGACTGCATTGTCGATGGTCTTTTGGGACTGGTAGAGGTTGATGTCTTTTGGGTAGCCACCGGCAGATGCTATGACGATGTCAGCCTGCTCTTGAATCCTTACCCCGAATATCTCGTCAACCAATTTTGTAGCCTGCTGCCATGCCGAGATCCAATTGCCCGTAAAGATACCAGTAATGTCACCATCCAGATTGGGAACTACATTTATGATAAAGTCGGGTTTGAGAAATGCCGCCACTTCCATCATATCTTCATGGGCTGGGTTTCCGGCAGTCTTCATATTAGCGGCCAATGGGTTTGAGCCATGTCCGAGACTCTTTTCCATGGCCCACATGTGGCTTTGCTGGATGGTCTTAAGGGATGATACACCCGGCATAATACTTTTTCGCCCGCCACCATAGCCCACCATGTAATGGTAGATGACTCCTCCTGTCAAAATCACCCGGTCAGCCTCGGTCACTATGCGATTGAAAGACACTTCAGTTCCCCGGCTGGTCTTGCCATAGTAAACCATGTTGTCTGTGTCCCAGGCATTGTGATTGACCACCCGTACACGTTTGCAGATTGCCTGGGTGCATAACTCTGTCAACTCTTCAGCCGTGTTCTGACGATGAGCTCCAACAGCAATGATGATAGTTATGTCTTTATCAGCAATACCGGCTTCATTCAGGTAGTCGATAAGGATTGGCAATGTCAATTCATTATGCTGCCAGACCCGGGTGATATCACTGACTGTAATGGCAATAGTTTCACCTGGATTGACAATTTCATTCAGCGGAGGGCTGTCAATGGGATGGGCCAGAGCATATCGATAGGCCGTGGCCAAATCAGCTGGTGGTGTAAGGTTTTTTCCTATAAGTTCATAGAGAAGCTGTTCCGCCGGGATGGAAAAGCGTGTTGTTCCTTTTCCGATTTTCAGTTCAAAATGTCTGTCCGTCATGATGATCTTCCTTTATTACCACTCTTTAAGTTCGATCACTTAATTGAGAGTTTGGCTGCTTCACCATCTATCATGCGGTAGACATGCTCTTCTCCGGGGAACTCTCCATTTCTTACGTCATCAATATAAGCTGTAAAAACTCTGCGATACTCATCGGCAATGTTGCCATAGCGTTTGACAAACTTTGGTGTGAACGCCTGGAAAAGGCCGAGGATGTCAGAACAGATCATAACCTGACCGTCGCAATCTCCAGCACCAATGCCATAAACAGGGATGGGCAGGGTTTCACAAATTAACCGGGTTACCTCTGGGGGTACACCCTCCACGAGAAGAGCAAAGGCGCCGGATTCATATACGGCCTTGGCATCATCTATAATAGCTTTGGCACTGTCTGCAGTTCGTCCCTGAGCACGAAACCCGCCCTGAGCACCTGCGCTCTGGGGTGTGAGTCCCACATGTCCCATTACCAGCATGCCGCCATCGCTGATGGCTTTAATGACCTGCGCTACGCGGATTCCACCCTCCAACTTAATGCAGTCCACACCAGCCTCTTTATGAAATCTGACAGCATTTTTACACGCCTCTGATACACCCGTCTGATAAGAACCAAATGGCATGTCACCGATGATAAAAGTATTGGGTGCGCCTCGGCGCACGGCTTCCGTGTGGTATATACACTGATCCATGGTGACGGGAACAGTGCCTGAATAGCCGTAGACTGCCATCCCGAGACTGTCTCCAACCAGGAGCATGTCCATGCCCGTCTCTTCAGCCAGCTGAGCAGTGACGTAGTCGTAAGCCGTGATCCACACGACTTTTTGACCATTGTCTTTCATTTTTTGCAGATCAAAACGCGAGAGTTTCTTTTTCAATGTATTTCTCCTATATTCATAGTTTAATTTAGGATAGGAAATCGCTTTTTGTCAAGAAAAGTATTAAAAATATTGACTTCTAAATATCTGCTTCGAGGATATATGTGTATGATTTTTTCTTGCATTAAGAAAAAAAGGATAGTATTTGGGGTTTTAAATTTTATTGCAAAATATCCAAAAAACTTGATGAAAACTAAAAAAAATATAGTATTAATAGGAATGCCTGCCGTTGGCAAGAGTACTATTGGAAATCTATTAGCTCAAAAAATAGATTTTGATTTTCTTGATTCAGATGATTTGATTCAATCAAAAGAACAAAAAACACTTTCCCAGATTATCTTAGAAAAGGGCCTTGATCAGTTTTTACAGATTGAAGAAAGCCATATTATCAGCATCAGATGCAAAAACCATGTAATTGCCACAGGCGGCAGCGTTGTGTACAGCAAAAAGGCCATGGAACATCTTTCTAAATTCTCTACCATTATCTATCTTTCCATTCCTCTGGATATACTTTTAAAAAGATTTTCAGATATGACATCCAGGGGAGTTGCCGTCAGGCCCGGACAGAGGATAGAGGATCTTTACAAAGAAAGAACACCCTTATATGATACCTATTGTGACATAAAAATTGATTGCCTTTCAATGACAGCAGAACAAGTCGTTGAACAAACCATGGCATCTTTATTTTGAAAGAAAGGGAGACCTGTGATGCATGAAATGCTTTACCCGGAACATGAATCTGAATAAATCCTTTTTACCCGGAATGTTAAAGCAGATACAATCTCATAATTGATTGTATTGATCCTGGTTGCCAGTTCATCAGCGCCAATGGTTTCATTCCCCTGGGAACCGATCAACACGACTTCATCACCTGTCTTTACATTGGGGATGTCTCCCACATCAATCATGGTCTGGTCCATGCAGACCCGGCCGACAACAGGCGCTCTGTGTCCTTTTACAAGCATAAAACTATTGGATGAAAATCGCCTTGAAAACCCATCTGCATACCCGACAGGCACTGAGGCAAGCCTGGTAGCCTTTTGGGTTTCATGGGTCATTCCATAGCTGATGTAAAATCCTTTGGCAACCTTTCGGACACTCGTTACAATTGATGTTAACCTCATAGCCGGAGCAAGTTTTACTTTTGACTTATCCACATCAGAGGAAGGATAAAGCCCGTAAATGGAAATGCCTGCTCTCACCATATCAAAATGAGATTCTGGAAATTCGATAATGCCTGCGCTGTTTGCAGCATGGCAGATTTCAAATTCGATCCTCTTTTTCTTTAAATCATCCAGCAAAGAGGCAAACAGCTCTATCTGTAAGTCTGTATAGGTTCTATCCTTGTGGTCGGCTCCAGCAAAATGGGTATAGATACCATTAAAATCAATACCTGGTAATTTTATTATTTTCTCAATTTCTTTTAGTGCCTCTTTTCTTGCTGTTTTATCGGGCAGACCTTTATTGGCTAAGTTTTTATCAGCCAGATTTTTATTTTTGGCAATAATCATGCCGACCCTGCCCATTCCCGTATCAACCTTTAAATGCACTTTGACTGGCCTGTTTAACAATTTTGCTTTGCTGGACAAGGCCCTGGCCATTTCAAAGTAATACACCGTTGTCACAAGATCAAGATCGTTTATCATGGCTGCCTGGGACGGGTGGATATATCCAAAAACAAGTATTGGTACTTTAATTCCAGCCTGGCGGATTTCAGCAACCTTATTGAGCCTTGCTACCCCCAGCCAGTCAGCCCCGGCTTCCACTGCTGTCTTGGCAACCTGAACTGCCCCATGGCCATAGGCATCTGCCTTAACCACGGCCATGAATTTGGATTTTTTGTCTGTGATTTGTTTTAGATTGTGAATATTCTTATGGATGGCATCAAGATCAATACAGGCCTTTACAAGGGGATATTCCATGCATAATTCCTTTTTGACAGGTTATGGTCTTTAACGAACAAGGGATATGGCAACATATTTATCAATTGTTTTTTGAAGCTCAAGCATTTCTTTATCAGAAAAAAATTTTTTGTCTGTTGCTAGAAAATCAGGCTTAAGAACGCTTACATCCCTTGAGCATTTTTGAAGAATATATTTTGATGCACCCGTTATCATTTTTCCAATGTCATCCATGATTTTTTTGCTGACAAAGGGCCTGACGCAAGTGGTTCTGAATTCATAGGCCGGTGCCTGGTCCATTAAAAGGTGAATACTCTTAAAAATTTTTGAGGTATCAAATTTTCCCGGTAACACAAGGTGATAGTTTTCAAGGCTTGTTTTTATATCCATTGAGATAAAATCAACAAGCTTGTCTTTAAAAAGTTTTGCCAATACCTCAGGCCGGGTCCCGTTACTGTCCAGTTTTAACTTATATCCCATGTTCTTTATTTTTTGGCAAAAGAATAAAAGATCTTTTTGTAAGGTGGGTTCTCCACCCGTAATCACAACCCCTTCTATGAATCCTTTTCTTTTTTCCAAAAATTCAAAGATTTTGTTTTCATCATAAAGATCGCCAGCCCTTTTTTGAGGACTGGCGACCAGATCAGGATTATGACAATAGGGGCAGATGAAATTACACCCCTGTGTAAAAAGGATGCATGCTATGGTTTCAGGAAAGTCAATCAAGGAATTTTTTTGAAATCCACCGATATACACTTTGTTTTCCTTTATCAGGCCACCTTAGAGATATTAAATGTTTTACGCATGCAAAATTCTGTCTGTTTTCCCTTATTCCATTGTCCAACAGGTCTTAAGTACCCAACAACTCTTGAGTACACTTCCGTCACTGCATTACAGGTTTTGCATGTTTTATGTTCACCTGAAATATATCCATGGGACGGGCAGACACTGAATGTGGGGGTCAGTGTAAAATACGGCAGTTTAAATGCATTGGACACTTTTTTTACTACATTTTTCACCACCTCTATGTCTGCAACTTCTTCGCCCAGGAAAAGATGCTGGACAGTTCCGCCAGTATATTTGACCTGCAGTCTGTCCTGAAGTTCCAGAGCTTCAAAGATGTCATCCGTATGATTTACCGGCAGATGGGTGGAATTGGTATAGAAAGGATCTTTTCCCTGTTTATATTCTTCTTCATTGGCACAGATGATATTTTCAAACTTGGACTTGTCTTTGCTGGCAAACCTGTATGTGGTGCCTTCGGCCGGAGTTGCCTCAAGGTTGAAGATTTCATCGGTTTTTTCCTGTAATTTTTCAATCCTGGTTCTGATATGATCCATTATTTTCTCGGCAAAATCCTGACCATTTTCTGTGGCAATATTTTCGCCCATAAAGTTGATGCAGGCCTCATTCATGCCCAGGATACCAATGGTGGAAAAATGGTTGCGCCAGTAAATACCCGTACTCTCTTTGATTTTCCGTAAATAGAATTTTGAATATGGGTAAAGATCACCCTCTGTAAATTTTTCAAGAATCTTTCGTTTAATGCTTAATGAGTCTGCTGCAATTTGGATGAGGGTATCCAGTCGGTCAAAAAAATCAGCCTCATCCTTTGCCAGATAACCGATTCTAGGCAGGTTAAGAGTTACAACACCAATGGAACCGGTCAGGGGATTTGCACCGAACAGGCCACCGCCCCTTTTTCTCAGTTCCCTGTTGTCCAGTCTTAATCGGCAACACATGGACCGGGCATCTTCAGGATCCATGTCTGAATTGACAAAATTTGAAAAATAAGGGATACCGTATTTCCCCGTCATTTTCCAGATATTATTCAGTTTTGGATTGGTCCAGTCAAAATCCTTGGTAATATTATATGTAGGGATAGGGAAGGTAAACACCCGGCCTTTTGCATCCCCTTCCATCATGACTTCGGCAAAGGCCGCATTCAGAGTATCCATTTCTTCCTGATATTCTGAATAGATTTCTTTTTTATATTCCCCACTGATGAGGACGGGAGAATCCTTTAAAGTGGACGGCACAACCAGGTCCATGGTGATATTGGTAAATGGTGTCTGGAATCCGACCCTTGTGGGAATATTGATATTAAATACAAACTCCTGAAGTGCCTGCTTAACTTCTTTGTAATTTAACCCGTCTTCCCTGATAAACGGCGCTAAAAGTGTGTCAAAATTGGACATGGCCTGGGCACCGGCAGCCTCTCCCTGAAGGGTATAGAAAAAATTAACAACCTGACCCAGAGCACTTCTGAAATGTTTTGGAGGAGAAGATTCCACTTTTCCTGCCACCCCTTTAAATCCTTCGGCCAAAAGATCCTGTAAATCCCAACCCACGCAATATACTGATAAAAGACTTAAGTCATGAATATGGAGATCTCCTTTGTAGTGAGCATCTCTGACGTGTGGCGGATAAATTTTGTTGAGCCAGTATTCTGCTGTAATGTCTGAAGATATGTAATTGTTCAATCCCTGGAGAGAATAACTCATATTGCTGTTTTCTTTGACTTTCCAGTCCATTTGCCGAATATAGGATTCCATGAGTCCCACATTTTCCTTAATGGCAATTTTCCTGATCTGGTTGTGCTGCTCCCGGTAAATAATGTAGGCTTTGGCAGTTTTATAAAACGGGGAATCCAAAAGGACTCTTTCCACGATGTCCTGGATCTCCTCTATTTCAGGAATCACTCCAAGACGCATGTCTCTTGCCAGAGAGATAACTTTCATTGTCATTTTTCTGGCTTCTCTTTCATTGAATTCACCTGTTGCCTCGCCTGCTTTTTTAATGGCATGGGTGATTTTAGAAGAATCAAAGTCTGCTATTCTTCCATCCCGTTTTTTAATTTGGTCAAACATTTATCCACCTCTTGAAATCTGATTGAAATTAACATATCTTTTGTCAGCGCTATTAGTGATAATAAAATAAGGTTAACTGGCACGCTGGAATATAGATTTAATCAACATATTGTTGTTTGTCAAGGAAAAAATCTATATATTGTGGTTTTAACATTTATTTAATAGAAATACAAATGCAACTAGACCAAAATCCATTCTTTAGAAAAACCATAACATCCTGGTATGATTCAAACTTTGTCTGCCAGACGATTATAGTTATTATGATCTTTATTTTTGCCTTTGCCATTGCCGGTATTATTGTTGGTTCCGGTAATCCCCATTTCAAGGAACATGTCTGGTTTCCGGCCATTCTGGCATTTTTAAGTTTAATTCTGGCAATTAAATTATTTTTAAAAGTTAAACGGCGGTCAAAAAACAACTAATTGTCCTTTAACAGCATCTCAATAAGATGGTATAAAATTTTTGCCGTTACCCCCCAGATCAAAATATCTTCATAGGGGTATGTCAGGAGCATGACATTGGGTGCTTGTCCATGGAATCCTTTTTCTTTGTGCAGATCAATCAAAAATTTTAATGGAATCTGAAACACTCTGGATATTTCAGACCTGTCATAATTAATGATCTCGTTTTGATTCCATATACCCACCCAGGCTTCAATGTCTTTGTTGTTAATGGTTTGAAAATGACCAAGAGAACCCATAACCTCTACATTCTCCCGGTATATACCCATTTCTTCGGCAAGCTCTCTTAATGCTGTATCCTTTGTTGAAAGGTCCTTTTTGTCTTTATGCCCGCCTGGAAATGCCATCTGGTTGGCCCAGGGATATCCCTTTACATCTGCTTTCTGGATAAACACCAGTTCAATTTCCTCATTAAAAACAAACAGGGCAATCACACTGGTGGACTGAAACAGATCATCCTCTGGAGGCCCGGGGTGAGTACCTTCTTGGACTGCTGACCGAATAATATTGATATATTTTTCTTTATTCATT
>JAQICW010000304.1 GCA_027858355.1 Desulfobacula sp. | reverse complement strand
TACCTTTGAAAAAATAATTCTATGCAATGTCAGGAGCAAAGCCCGGTCATTTATTTTGATCGGATTTTTTTATTGGGTCGAATGCTTTTGCTATTATTATGAATATTGCTCTTATGGATTGAAAGGTTAAAAATATTCTGAAAACATTCAACTTTGTGGGGGATACGGTGGGGGATTGCATTTCCCAAAAACAAAAAAGCCCTCGACAAAATGCCAAGAGCCTTGCTGTTATGAGTGGCGTCCCCAAGGGGATTCGAACCCCTGTCGCCGGCGTGAAAGGCCGGTGTCCTGGACCGGGCTAGACGATGGGGACGCATGTGTTTTCGAAAACCACTTTGCTGGTGGGCCGTGCTGGGCTCGAACCAGCGACTCTCTGCTTAAAAGGCAGATACTCTGCCAACTGAGTTAACGGCCCGGAGGCAGTACCAAAAACAGAGCGAATTTATATGTTTTAGCGGTCTTTGTCAATAGTTTTTTAAAGATTATGTCATTTTTTTAAAATAGCCAGTCAGTTTCCATTTAAATATTGCAAGATTCGGCCTTTATATATTTATTTTTCAAAATCTTCTCTGAGCAATCCCATCATAATCTGGTCCACATACCTTCCTTTATAAAACCTCATTTTTCTGAAGACCCCTTCTTGTTTGAATCCAGCCTTTTCAAAAGCCTTAAAAGAACCGGTATTTCCTTCATACAAACCTGCTGATAGTCGGTTCAGGTTCAGAGTATCAAAGGCAAACTTAGCCAACAATTTGATAGACTCTGATGCAAAGCCTTTTTTCCAAGCTGTTTTATCTCCGATTAAAATACTCATTTCTGCAAATCTGTGAATCTGATTAATAGGGCCGAGCTTGATATTGCCAATATGTTTTCCATCGGGTTTCTGGCAAATGGCAAGAAAGAGGTAATCATAGTTACCATCCATTGATGATACAAAACGTAAAATTTCCTCAGGTGATACTGGAAAATGACGAACCTCCAGAAACCTTGTAATTTGAGGATCATTGAGCCAGGAACAATAGTTGGCATTTACATCTGAAAGCTGAACTCCCCTTAAAAACAAATGGGTATTTTCTATAAAGCGTGTCATTTCATTCATTGGCCTTCCCTTTTAAATTATTTGCAATTTTCAGCGCACCAAATGATTCATAAAGTGAAGTACCAAACTTTTTTTTGTCTTTAAACCGTTGCACCAGGGATTTAAACTGGTCATAAAACAATTGGTCAAAGTCTGCAATTTTCTTATTAAAAAGAGTGCTGCATTTATTGTCCTTAAGTGAGTACAATTTGATTTTTGCCATTTCAGGATTTTTACCAAGGCTTTTCCACTCCATGGTTCCTTGTTCTCCCACAATTTCAATGCCCCGGCTCTTATCCTTTCGTAAAAAATCCATATGGATCTGAGAAAATATATTATTTTCATGAACCAGATTAAAAGAGGCAATGTCTTCAGCTTCCATGTCAAGGCATCCGCTCTTTAAAGACATACCGTTCATTTTTTTTACAGGCCCTGCAAAAAAAAGGGCCAGGTCAATATCATGGATATCATCCAGGATAATGCCGCCCCCATCCTTTTCAACAGCATAGGTTGTGCGATAATCGGTTACAGGCCTCATATTGGGAAGCCAGTGGGAAAAATGAAGCCTTAAAATCAATGGTTTCCCAATGAGGCCTTTTTCCAGAAATGCTTTCAGGTTTATCACCGCCGGATGAAACCGCATGTTGCACCCCACCCACACCAATTGTTTTCTGTCATGATTTTCATAACAATCCAGAATCTTTTCTGCATGTTCCAGTGTATGGGCTACAGGTTTTTCAATAAACAGGTGAATCCCTTTTTCAATGACAATTATTGCCTGATCTGCATGGCATTGGGTTGGTGAGCAGAGCCATACCATATCCGGATTAAAATCAAATCCCTTTTCTAAAGACGTATACACTGGAAAATCATAACTGCCTACAGGAAAGGGATCCACCCCTGCAATGTCACACCCGTTTTTTATCAAAACCCCGGCATGTCTTTTCCCGATGGAACCGAGACCCACAATTAAATGTCGCTGCAGCGTTTCAGGCATTCTCCATTTCCTTTAGATAAAATTCAGCCAGCTTAAAATCCGTTAAAGTATCAATATCCACAGACCTTGATCGGGGCATTTTATATCCCAGAGTATGTTCCCCGTGCAATTCACAAGTTCCAAGGAATGCAGGCACCTTTGCCCAGTATATGGAGCCGTTATCCACTACTACCAAAGGTTTTTTGCGGGGTGGCAGCAGGGCAAAATCAGGCCACCTTCTTTTAATTACTGAATTTTCATCCATATCAAATGCAAAAAACGGAGACGTTTCGTAATCAGTCACGCTCTGGCAAAAGTCAGCTCCTTTTTCTGTCATCAGATGAAAAGCCCCTGAAATATCCTTAAAGGTCCTGAGCGGAGAAGTTGCATACAGACAACATAGGTAGTCATACTGCTCACCACGTTGGGCAAAACCCTGCAACAGATCGTTAAGCACATCCACTACCCTGGCAGTATCTGTTGCAAGTTCTGGTTTTCTCAAGGCAATCTCACAGCCTGTACACTTAACACAGTCTATGATGTCTTTGTCTTCACTGGAAACCACTACTTTGTCAAACAGATTGCTGTCCAGCGCCGCTTCAATGGAATAATGGATCATGGGTTTGCCATTAAAAGGAAGAATATTTTTTTTCTTAAGCCTTTTGGATCCCCCTCTTGCCGGAATAACGGCAATATTTCTTGCCTTATCCAAAATACCCCCACCAGCCCAGGTCATTCCACGAGGTTAAGCCATCATGGAGAAGCCCTGCTTCAAACACAATAAAAACCGCATAGTTATCTCCATCAATTTTATTTTTAAGTGGCACCATCATATTATTTCCCTTATAAAAGTTGCAATTTTTATCAATTTCTGGTGAAAACAGACAAAAATTTTCCTCCTTTAAAAAAAGAATCGGCACTGCCTTTTTTTAAAGCCTTAATGCAGACATCCAATGCCCCTGAAACTGCTTTTGTATATTGTTCTACATCTGATCTTGTGTGGGCCAGGCAAAAATTGTTAATTCCCAGAGATATTATCCCGTTAGAAATTATTTCCTGGATAAAAAGAGTTTTGAAATCTTCTGAGGACACAGGGCCAAAGTCATTGAACACCACCCCTGAATGAGGGGGCAATCCAGCTGTCCTGACAAATTGGGACGCTTTTTTTTCCCTGATAATATTATCAACATTTTCAAGCCACAATCGCCCCAACCCCCAGGTGTGCTCAAAATAATTTTCGTCTTCCATGATCTGTATGGTTTCCAGGGCAGATGCAATGGACAGGGTTTCCCCGCCAAAGGTGGTGGAAACAAAGGCCCCCTTATCGATCATCTGCATGATTTCTTTTTTACCTGCAATCAAAGACAGGGGCATCCCGTTGGCAATTCCCTTGCCCATGCAGCACAAATCCGGCACCACACCATAATAGGCCTGAGCCCCTCCCAGGGCCAGCCTGAAACCTGTCACAACTTCATCAAAAATCAAAACAGCACCATTTTCAGCACAAAGCCTGGAAATATTTTCAAGAAACCCTTTAAGGGGCTTTTCAATGGAAATTGGCTCTATAATCACGGCAGCAACCCTTCCTTTATTCTCCTGAAATAATGTTTCAAGACTTTTCAGGTTATTGTACTGAAAGGCCCGGGTCAGTTCAGAGACATTTTTTGGAACTCCCTTGTTATTGGAGGTAATGCCGACGTACCAGTCATGGAATCCGTGATACCCGCAGCAAAGGACCAAATCCCTTCTTGTAAAAGCTCTTGCAAGCCTTATGGCAGCCGTGGTGGCATCAGATCCGTTTTTCACAAACTTCACCATCTGGGCGCAGGGCACAATATCCACAATTTTTCGGGCCAGCTTAACTTCTATGGGATGGGGCTGGGTAAAGGAGATTCCTTTTGCAAGCTGATCAGTAATGGCCTTATTCACCCGTTTGTTATTGTACCCGATGGTGACAGGACCCAATCCCAGCAAAAAATCAAGATAGACATTCCCGTCTATATCAACCACTCTGCAACCTTCACCCTTTTCCAGAAAAGCCGGAGCCGCACCCTCGCAAAAACATTGATAACTTTTACTATAGGTCTGGGCTGCCGATGGAATCAATTCTTTTGCCTCCTTTAGCAGGGATAGAGATTTGTTAAATTTCATTTGGCATTTCCTTTACTCTCATCACAAATAAAAGGCCATTATTCCAGGCCCCATAAGCTCCCATGCCAGCAAAGGATAAGCAATATAATTTATACCGGCACACGATTCAAGCCATATTCAATTACAATTTTCAGATATTTTTTCCCGCTAATCCACTGCTGTTAACCAGCGTGCAAAATGTCCGACATAATATGCCTTATAATATCATCATCAAATTTTATCAAAAAGTTTACTTTTCTTTATCTACTCTCTATGCAAAAATATATCCAAATGATATATTTTTTTGCTGAATCTTAAAAAATGAACTCTACAATTAATAGTGCTGCCGAATACATGGAAAAAAAACAAAAAACAAAAAAAATAGTCTGGCTAATTCAATCAAACCAGATAACCCCAATGATCAATGAATTTCTTAAACTGCTCCAGACCAGAATGGAACGATTGATTGATCTTTCATTCATTGTTCCTGAAACATCTTTTGATATTATGAATAAAATAAAAGATCTTAACCCGGTCTGTTTCAAAGTATCCAATCGCACGGCAAATAAATCCTACAGGGGATATCTTGCCAAGCGGGAAATACTCGATGGAATAGAATTCAACCAGGGACTCTCTTTTACCGATGTGCTGCTGCTGGACGATCTTGCGGGCGGCAATGTCATCCAGACCAACCTTACCATTGAAAATCCAGACAATATCCAGGGATTAATCCTGCAAATTCCAACTCCCTTAGGGTCTTCAGAAAGTGAAGAACGGGTATTCCATGCAGCTATCATATGGGCAAGACAAAATAAAATTCCGGTTATCGGCTATGAACTGCTGCCCCTTGACACCAGGTGGACCCTGGCAGCATCCCTGCCTGACGGGGTAATCACAAGGTCCTGGGAAAGTCATGACCATTTAAAAAAAATCTTGCCCCATAATAATATATGGCTACTGCCCTTGTATGAAGCATCCATATTTTCATCCGTATCCACTGACTTTAATCTTAACGGAGCAAAGGCATCTTACCATTATCAATCCACCCAAAAAATACCATATTCAAGAACTATATTATACATTCCTCACAATGTGGCCATGATCTATGAATACCAGGAAATGCTGCGAATAATTTCACCCATGGGGAAAAAACTCCACCTTATGTTCAGTTATGGAGAAGACCAGGTGAGGGGTGCTCACACCCAAAAGCAAATGGTTGAAATTATCTATAAAAAAGAATTAGATCAATTTGCCTCATACGCTTTCCACAATTTGAATTCACCATGGGAAATGATGATGGCAGACAGTCTTGTTGCCTGCAGTTCATGTTTTCAGACCATAATTGCCCAGGAAAAAAATATTCCTTCCATTATATTCGAACCCATGCTTCCAGAAATAACCAATGGATTTAAACGCCGCATAAATACTGCTCAATGCCTGAAAGAAGCCATCAGGGATATAATTGCACTTAAGGCGAAAAAAATGGAGTTTGGGACAATTTTCATGCAATTAGCAAAGACAAACAAATAATGACTGATTTCTGGAAAAATAAAAAAATCATTGCGTACATTGCTTTGCAGCACCATACTCGATTTATCACGCCTGTCATGGAAAACCTTAAATCCAAAGGGGCAACCATTAAATATATTGTGGGCCAGGCAGAGAGATCCCAGGAAATCACAGCAATTGAGTTGGGACTTACTTACTCTCATATCTTTGATTTTGTCACGGCAAAAGACCATGATGAAATCCTGAAAAACTATCATCTTTTAGTAGCAGCCTTTTCAGGATCTTTGCAAAATGATTTTCTTTTAGGCATACTACCGGTGACTGTAACCGATAAGACATTATTTTCAACTGCTACTGAATATACGGGATTTAAAAACCTTTTAAAAAAAGAAAAACCAGACCTATGCTTTGCCCTTCATGAAATCAACAGATGGGGTAAGATGTTTGCCTTTTGGGCTAAAAAAGAAAACATCCCGTTTATCTCTCTGCAGGAAGGGCTCTCCTATGGTCTTGATTTCGGTTATTCAGGCCATGCACAATACTCCACACTCAATCTTGTCTGGGGAAAAAGAATCAAAAAAAAACTGGTGAGTTTTGAAGCGCCTGAATCTAAAATAATTCCAGTTGGCAATACCCACCTTGCAAAGGAGATAGCCCATCAAACCCACAAAAAAATTCGGGCTATAAAACGAAAACAATACAAAATATCCAAAAAATTTATCACCCTGCTAATCTTATCTGCCCAGCTGCCGGTTACAGATATTTTCAAACCGATCTTCAAGGCTGTATCAGAAAATAATAACCAAAAAATCTTTATTAAGTTTCATCCGGCCTGTAAAAAGAATCAGGTTGACAAATGGACCCATGAAATTACATCTCGATTTAAAAACAACAGCTTTTTCATCCATGCCCAGGAAAGCACCTATGATCTGATATCCATGGCAGATGTGGTTGTTCTAGGGCAAAAAAGCACCACGGGTCTTGAAACCTTAGCTTTTGGGAAACCCCTGGTCAAGCTGGATTTTGCCTATGTCCCCAATGCACCCCACTCCTTTGTTGATCAGGGGGTAGCATTGAAAATGAAGGCGGAAGAATTTGCCGGGTATCTGTTAAAAAAGACCGATTTTTCCAATCTTATGGATCAGGAAAAAATAAATCAATATCTTAAAAATGAACTGACAGATACGACAACAGTCATCAACAAGGTCTGCACCCTATTTCAAAAAACCATCCAGGCCAATAAAACCCGCTCCATACCGATCCCCATCATCCCACAGGATTATGAAAAGAAATGGTCCATTATTATTCAGGTCCCGGACAATCCTGATCTGTTCCTGGCTCAGCTTGAGGCAGTGGCAGTTAATTCTCAAAATGGATATGGATATGAAACGCTGATCCTGGTACCAGACAATTCATCCCCCCCCATGCAAGAGATTTTGGATTCCCTGGAAGGAGATATAAAATTAATCCCGGTGGCCAGGGGCCAAAACAAAATTGATGTCATGAACAAAGCACTGGAAACTGCAACGGGTGAAAACTTAATCTTTCTTGAAAAAAATCTGGCCCCGCTCAAAGGATGGCTGAAGATTTTGGACAAAGGATTTTCAACCCATGGGGATAACAAAATTTTTGGCGCAAGAATATCGGATAAAGAGGGCAAAATTGCCAATACCGGCGTGGTGGTGGATCATAACCACACACCGGTTTGTGCATACCAGCACCTGGATTTTAACTTTCCCAGCGCATTAAAAGAAAGAAGTTTCCAGATGGTTGACTATTTTCTTGCCGTAAAAAAAGAACTGTTTTTTCAGGTCGGTGGATTCAACCCCGGGTCAGGGGCCTATATGTTCCTGGATTTTTGTCTTAAAACCCGGCAATACAAATCTGACCCCAATGCAATTATTTACCTGCCTGATCTAAAGATGATATTTTTGACCCAGACCCCGAAGAAAACTAATACAGACCATGCCACCTATTTTTATGGCAAATGGAACGGGGTCTTGTGGGAATCTGAAAAAAAACTGCAAAAAGAAGATAACGTCTCACCCAACGACTTAACCCATGCCAGGTTGTCTTCTGCCATGAAAACAGCCAGATAGGATGCCGTGAACACCCACAGACTTTATATCCGGGCCGATGCCGGAAGCATCATGGGAACAGGTCATATCATGAGATGCATTGCCCTGGCCCAGGCCTGGCAGCAATGGGGAGGCTCTGTCTGCTTTATAACCCATGGACCAGGCCCTTTTCTGATCTCCATGATTAAGGAACAAGGATTTGAGCACAGACATATCCCGGAACCCAGCCCTGATCCAAAGGATATCAGGCAAACTCTTCAATTTATTGAAAAACATGGGTTGAACCGAAAAATTAAAAAAACTGCACCACCGGCATGGGTTGTTCTGGATGGATACCATTTCAGTATGGAATATCAAAAAGCCATCCAGGGACCTGGATACAGGCTGCTGGTACTTGACGACTATAATCATCTGCCAAGTTATTGTGCCGACATTCTACTCAACCAGAATCAGGCTGCTCTCAGTTATGTATACCAATGTCCAGGCACCATTCAAAAGCTATTGGGTACTGACTACACCCTGCTTAGAAATGAATTTTTATCGAAAAAACAAGAAAACAGAACTGTCCCCCTAAAAGCCACCCGGATACTGGTTACCATGGGCGGAGTCGACCCAGGCAATATCACCCCTCTTATCATTCGGGCAATACAGGATCTCAATGATCCAGATCTGGAAACCCGGGTGGTGGTGGGGCCATCCAACCCCCATTATAACACCCTGACATCGGTAACAAGTAAAAACAAAACCTGTATCAGCCTGATTAAAGATCCAGCCATGCCCGAGCTTATGGAGTGGGCGGATCTTGCTGTAACTGCAGGGGGAAGCACCTGTTGGGAAATGTGTTTCATGGGCCTCCCATTTATAGTGATTCCCGTGGCCCCAAACCAGGTGGATATTGCAGCCTGTCTGGAAAGGGATTTGGGCGCTGTCAATGCCGGGCCAATTGATATGCTGACCACAAAAAAAATAACAGACCTTCTAAGGAATCTGATCCTTTCCCCCCATAAAAGAAAAGTAATATCTGTATTGGGACAGGACCTGATTGATGGGAGCGGAGCAAAACGCGTCTTAAGGCAGATGTGCCTGGGCAATATTCAGATGAAATTAAAAAAGCCAGTTAAAGACGAGACAAAAAGCAATACCTACAGGTTTAATACAGGTCACAAGTCCAGAGTTAAAATCGGCCAAGTGATATTGACTGATGACTCCAATGTTATCTCCATTGGGTACATAATAAAAACACCCTTTCAAGGACTTGGCCTGGCACCTGTTCTTTTGGAAAATGTCATAAAAAGGCAGGGATCAAAAAATAAAATAGACCATTTCAGTACCCGCACCTTTTTACTTAACCCCAAGCCCCTGGCCTGTCAAGATAAATTAACCATCACACTTGTCTCCGACAAAAACAGTTGGATCAACCCCTATTTATTTCATCTTTTTGTCCAAATCCTGCTCCGGGGGCACAAGGTAAAATGGATCAACCAGGTTCCTTCAATAACTGCCTCGGATATTGTTTTTTACCTGGGTTGCGGTCAGCTTGCACCGTCGAATATATTGAAATTAAACAAACACAACATCATTGTCCACGGCAGTGACCTGCCCAGGGGAAAAGGCTGGTCACCCATTTCCTGGCAAATCCTGGAAGGACAGAATACCATTCCTCTTACCCTGTTTGAAGCAGCACCCAAGGTAGACAGTGGTATGATTTATCTTCAAAAAAAAATAATCTTTAAGGGCCATGAACTAATTGATGAAATCAGAAAAAAAACAGCAGGTTATACCATTGATATCTGCCTTGATTTTTTAGAGAACCATCAATTTCTTGCATTGTCGGCGAAAAAACAGCAGGGACAAGAGAGTTTTTATCCCAAAAGGACTCCCAAAGACTCCCGCCTGGATCCGGACAAAACTCTAAGGGAACAATTTAACCTGCTCCGAATCGGTGATAACCAAAACTATCCTGTTTTTTTTACGCTTAACCAGGTGACCTACAAGCTGGCTATTTCTAAAATGGAGACGTATCAGGATGAGAATTAATCAAAAAAAAATTTCCCCGGAAGCACCCCCCTATATCATTGCGGAAATGTCAGCCAACCACAACCAGTGTTATGAGACAGCAGTCAAGATCTTAGAGGCAGCCAAAGATGCGGGTGCAGATGCTGTCAAACTCCAGACATATACGCCCAAAACCCTGACCATTAAAAGCCATGCCCCCTGTTTTATGATAAAGGATACCATATGGAAAGGAAGGCAATTATTTGATCTTTACCAACAGGCCCATATGCCCTGGGAATGGCACCCCAAATTAAAACAAATAGCTGACCATCTGGGCCTGGATCTTTTTTCCACCCCCTTTGATGCTTCCGCCATTAATTTTTTAGAACCATTAAGAATGCCGGCCTATAAAATAGCATCATTTGAACTGACCGATTTGGAACTTTTAAAAAAAGCAGGTAAAACTAAAAAGCCCATCATCTTGTCAACGGGCATGGCTTCCATCGCAGAGATCGATGAAGCGGTCAGGACATTAAGGGCATCTGGATGCAAAGAACTGGCTTTATTAAAATGCACTTCTTCATACCCTGCTGATCCAAAGGATGCCAACCTCAAGACAATTCCGCATTTGTCCAAATTATTCGCAGTGCCAGCAGGTCTGTCAGATCATACCATGGGAAGTGCCTTGCCTGTTGCTGCGGTGGCCCTGGGGGCCAGCATCATTGAAAAGCATTTTTGTATCAGCAGAAAGGAACCTGGACCTGATACCTCTTTTTCAATGGAGCCCCATGAATTCAAGCAGATGGTCAAAGATATCCGAACCGCTCACCTAGCCCTGGGAAGAATCTGCTTTGAGCTGTCAGACAAAGAAAAACAGAGTATTGTTTTCAGGCGATCCCTGTTTGCCGTCAAGGATATACGTGCAAAAGAAGCTTTCAGCCCGGGCAACATCCGATCCATCAGGCCTGGGTATGGTCTGCATCCAAGATATATGGATCAGATCATTGGCAAAAAGGCCAAAAAAAATATTCCCCAGGGCACTCCCCTGTCATGGGATCTTTTACTCTGAGCCTGAATATATTTTGTCAACCGCATCATAGGTTTTCCAAATCGCCCAAAGTCAGCATCTGTCCGTTTTCAAGATCTCTTACAAATCCCATTCCTGTCAGGGACTCAAACTGATCCGGCGGGATACCGGTACCAGGTCTTCTGAATTCCACCTGATCCAGGCTTAGTAAATCCCCCTGTTTCACATCGGTTTTCAGAAAGGTACTTCTTCGAATTTGTAGTCTCTTTTTTTTCTCTTCAGGATGTAGTATCCTCCGTGGCCGGCCCATGGCTGTCTCAATTGTCCGGATGGTTTGGACAAAGGCTTTCATTTGTCCGGGCTCCAGGGAAAAAATATGTTCAGGACTTCTGGTGGTCCTGTCCTTGGTGATGGTTTTTTCCAAAAGATCCGCTCCCAGGGCCACTGCAGCCACATCCATTTCCCACCCCGGAGTATGATCTGAATATGCAATGGGAAATTCCGGGAACATCTGTTTTAGGGTGGTAATCAAGTTGAGGTTGATACTCTCAAGCCTTGCCGGATAGCCTGATGGACAGTTGTGTATAATGATATTGGCATTACCTTCTGCAAGGCAAATTTCAACTGCCTGTTCGATTTCACCCAGGCCGGCATTGCCGGTATCAATTTGAATGCACATCCCTGTTTTGGCAACCCTTCGTATTAAGGGCCAGTGATTGATATCGGCAGATGCAATTTTTATTGAATCACACTCCAATTGTTCAAGCAACAGAATATCTTCTTCAAACCCGGCCGTGGCAAAGAAAGCCAGTCCCAGCTCATCACAATGTTTTTTTACTTGTAACCACTCTTTTGGGGGTAGATAACGCCGACATAAAATATCATAGAGCGGCTCTGACACGGTTACTGTTTCTCCAGTTTCCCTATCCTGAATCACCCCATAAGAAAACAGCATTTGTTTATCTGCCACCAGCCGATCCGGATCAAATATTTGAAATTTCACAGCATCAGCACCTGCCTTGGCAGCCAGGGATGCAAGTTCCAAGGCCGAGGACAACCCATCATGGGTGGCACCCGCTTCAAAGGTAATAAAACATGGTTCTCCACTGCCAAGCCTGCGGCTTCCAAGTGCAGCCATCATTCCTCCTGATCCATTGAGGCGATCATCTGATCAATCTGACTCCTAAAAAAACTATTGTCGTTTTGATCAAATAGTAGCCTTCATCTTCTCTTGTATTTGGAGCCTCATCCATGCTGTTAAATTTAGCATTCCCCTGTAATTTAGCATTCCCCTGCAATTTCGCATTCCCCTGCAATTTCGCTTCCAATCATTGTTTGACCGATAGTTAGTTTTATACGCAAACAAATTATAGTCAAGAAAAAATAGTGTCATTCCGTCGTCCAATGCCCAAGCAATAGATTTAAAAAGCCTGCACAATAATGACTTTAAGATTGACTCCTCAAACATCAACAACTAATATGAATTGCAATAAGATTGAAATACAATATGCTATGCTTTCTCAAAAAAAAATAAGGAAATACTATTGCAAATTTTCTGGGATAAAAACCTTGAGGCTTTGAAAAAAAAAGATTGGAAATTACACAAAAAAATCGTTAATTACGCACCAAAAAATGTAGGTGATATAATTCCCACTGAGACGGTACCGACCCTTCGGTTTAATCATCCCGGTAAAAATCATACCTATGCACACAATCCCTGTGACCCTATAAACGAGATTCAGGAAAACATGGGCTTGTTAAAAACAGAAACAAGATTAAATATGACCGTATGTATTTTTATTGGAATGGGCTTGGGGTATGGTCCGTTGATTGCTTTTGAACAGAGAAAAGACATCTTTAAATTGATAATTCTGGAACCGTCTCTGGATCTATTTTGTATGGCCCTTAAATATATTGATTTACATTCGCTTATAAAGTCAGATAAGGTTTTGATCCTGGCCGGTGAAATTGACTGGGACGCCTTTGATACCAACATAAATCAAAAAAGTATTAAAACCGATTTTAACTTTAGTGATGCTTTGCCGCTGTTTGACTGGGAGCCTGAACTCTACAACAATGTAAAAAACAAAGCAAGGCCATATGTTATCCGTGCCATATCAAGTATTGGAGGGATAGCTCAATTTGGCGAGCAATGGTTTAAAAACAGAATTTCCAACCTTACTCTTTTCAGGGAATCAAGTTCGGTAGACGTGCTAAAGGGAGCATTTAAAGGAAAACCTGCAATTATTGTTTCAGCAGGTCCTTCCCTGGGGAAAAGCATGAAGCTGTTGAAAAGAACAGTTGGCAGGTGTGTTCTAATTGCTGTGGATTCTGCGGTTGCTCCATTGCTGCAAAACGGGATAACACCAGATATTGTGACCACTCTGGATTTCCGAAATTTAAATTCTGAAAAATTGTCACCGGATATCATTCAGCCTGCTGACTTCTCTCTTGTTGCTGCTATTTACTCGTCAACCCTGTCTGCCAAGCGCTTACCGGTAAAAAATCTTTTTTTCAGTTTCCAGGAAAATGATACACAGGATTGGATTTTAAGTGCATTAAAAGTAAAGCACAAAATGCCACCAATAGGTTCAGTAGCATTGCTCTCTTTAGGTTTTGCACAGATGATTGAAGCCGATCCAATTGTTATGGTGGGATATGATTTTGCATTGACATCAACTGAAACAGACCATGTTAAAGGGGCAGTTTTTTCATATAATTGGAATGCAAAAGGCACGATAACTGTTCCTGGCACAGATGGGAAACCAGTTAAGACCAGGGGTTTTTTGCTTGAGTTTAAACAAAATTTTGAACAACTACTCAGACAGCTTCCCGGAAATTACATCAATGCAACAGCATCAGGTGCGCATATTGAAGGGACAAGAGTTCAGGAACTGAGCACTGTGATAGAGCAATATATGGTTGAAAAAATGTCGACGGAAAATATCATCAGTGAGCTCCTCCAGTCGGTTGATCACTCCAATGTGATCAAATTTATTTCAGCTGCTAAAAAAGAACTGATTATAGCAAGAAAAAGACTAAGCCAGGTTCAAAAAATAATAAATTTCAATAGCAAGATAGTCATATTTTTTAAAAATGAAAAAACAAAATCAATAGACCTTCAGCATTTTTCTCAATTTCCCTTAAAGGTGCAGGCCTGGAAACAAAAAACCCAAAAACTGCTTGAACGATTCAAACCATTTATGGCAGTTGAGGAAATAGCTGCTGAAAAAATCTTTGAGGCAAAAAAAATCCAAGAACTTGATTTAGCGGAAAGCTATATTGAACAAATGGCAAAGGAGTCCAGGATCATCGGGCTTGAAATGCAAGGACATCGGCAAGGACTGGAAATATTTATAAAATCGGTTGGAGATCTAATTATATA
>JAQICW010000272.1 GCA_027858355.1 Desulfobacula sp. | reverse complement strand
TGTCAAAATAGGGCGGATCACAAATAATCAGATCCGGTTTGTCCTTGGAATTCATAATTGGTAAATCATCCCATTTGCTTTCCAGATTCCAGTGATAGGGCTCAATTTCAGGCCTTGTATCGGGTCTGTCATCCATGTCCAGACTCCAGCATCTTCTGCCCATGGCAAGGCAGGTATCAGCACACACACCTCCCCCTGCCATGGGGTCCAAAACCAAATCGTTCTGTTCAGAAAAAAAATAGAGAATATGTGCCACCAATTGTGCAGGGATACGTCCGGGCCATTCATCTCCGAATCGTTTGTCACACTCCATAAAATTCCATAAATCCCAGGTTCTGAGCCCCCATTGTAGTTCGTTAAACATTGATTGATCATTATTTTAATTTAATGCAAGCGACCACACCTTGGGTTCAGGCCGCCCATACTTTTTGGGCGAACTCAATGTGGGCATTAATCTGAAATAATTGATGAATATCAGGGCAACATCAATTTTTCTTTAAGGCCTGACAGGCGCAAGGCGGTTTTATTATTGTTTAAGGCCATCTTAAGGGCTTTTGAGGACCCGACAATGATTACCAGATGTTTCCCCCGGGTCATGGCCGTATATAAAAGGTTTCTTTGCAAAAGTGGGAAATGGGCCGTGGTCAGTGCGATAATGACTGCGCCATACTCACTCCCCTGGGATTTATGGACAGATATGGTATATGCCAGAGTAAGTTCATCCAGTTCCAGGATATCATATTCTACAATGCGCCCATCGTAATTCACCAGAACTTTGTTTTCCGTTTTAATCACCTCGGCAACGGTGCCGATATCCCCGTTAAATACGTCTTTTTCATAATTATTTTTCAGATGCATGACCTTGTCATTGGGTTTAAACATGATGCCCCGGGACTCTATGCCTCCCCTGGACTGATTTAATACTTTTTGAAGCTGCTGGTTCAAATTTATGGTACCGGCTTCGCCCCGATGCATGGGTGTTAAGACCTGTATTTCGTCAATATGAGGGAATGCTTTGGGTATCCGTTTTGAACACAGTTCAAGTATGGTTTCCACCACTTTTTCAGATGTCTGGTTCTCAATAAAATAAAACTCTGACAATTCGCCCGTCCCGGCCTTTTGAAAATCCGGCATTTCTCCGTTCCTGATACTGTGGGCATACATGATAATAGGGCTTTGCTTGGCCTGCCTGAATATATTTGTTAAAAAAAAGACTTTTATGCGTTCAGATTCAATAATATCAGACAATATATTGCCAGGCCCCACAGAAGGAAGCTGGAATGTATCCCCCACAAGTATCAGGACAGCACTTACGGGCATGGCTTCAATTAGCCGGTACATGAAGAAGGGTATCCACCATGGAGGCTTCATCCACGATAAATACATCCAGCTCAAGGGGATTGGCAAAATTTCTTTCAAAGGTCTGGTTTTCAAAGTCAAAGCCTAAAAGCTTGTGCAGGGTAAAGGCCTTTTCCCCCGTTACTTCTGAAAGACGTCTGGCCGCTCGTCCCGTGGGGGCACTTAACGTAACCTTTAGATTTTGCAGATTAAAGACTTCACATAATGCCCGTATCAGGGTTGTTTTACCCGTTCCCGGTCCCCCTGTGATTACAACAATTTTTTCAAGCAACACATTGTTGACAACACTTAATTGCTCTTGGGATAATTTTATGGCCAGTTTTGAGAGAACTTCTTCAAGTATTTTATCCCTGCTGATGTTAAGGGGTGCGACAGGAAGGGATAAAATGGCTTTTATCCTTGATGCAATAATGGATTCTGCCTTGTACAGCCTTGAAAGGTAAATTTTTGTTGCATCTTCATGGGTTTCTATTTTTACTTCATCTGAATCTATCAATTGTTCCAGAGCCTTATCAAACCTATCCGGGTCTATGCCGGACAGTCTTGAACAGAACAGAAATATTTTTTTCTTAAGTCCATAGACATGCCCATCCTGTTCAAAAGACAAAAGACAATGGATCAGGCATGCCTGAAGGCGGTTTTCATCATCTTTTTTTACACCGCCGTTCATGGCAATCATATCTGCCAGGCTGAACCCGATCCCGGGAAGATCCTTTGCAATGGCATAGGGGTTTTGCTGTAAAATGTTCAGGGTCTGGGAACCATAAATCTGGAGAATGGCGGCGGCATGATACACACCCACACCATTTTCCTGAAGGAATTGCATGACCCTTCTGACAGCATGATGCTTGTTCCAGGTCTGCTCAATGAGTGTTTTTTTAGCTTCTCCGATTCCGTGAATACGTTTTAGCTTCTCTGGCTCGTTTTCAATGATATCCAGGGTTTTTTCTTCAAAATGATCCACTATCTTATCTGCCAGGGATTTGCCGATTCCTTTAATAATACCCGAACCAAGATAATTGCGGATGCCTGAAACCGTTGCAGGCAAAACAACCTTATAAATTTCTACTTTAAACTGGTCCCCATATTTAGGGTGGGTGATCCATTTCCCAGAGATTTCAAGACTTTCACCTTCAAACACTCCTGCAAGATGTCCCACAATAGTGACAGGGTCATTGATTTTGGCAATCCGAAGCTTGGCTATTGTATAATGGTTATCCTGGTTTTGATAGGTGAGCCTTTCTAAAATGCCTTTGATGATGATCATTTAACTTTTCACGCTATTGATGATCCAAAGAGCGGTTTCATAAAGATTTGACCCAATAAAGTCAGGGATAATGCCTTTTTTAAAAAGCTGTTGCTGGGCTTTAAGCCCATTTCCCGTTTTGACCAGCAAGGTTTTTGAGCACCCCGCATTGCGTGCGCATTCAATATCTTTGGTACTGTCCCCCACCATAAAGGATTGATTAAGATCAATCTGGTATTTTTTTTTGGCCTCAAGGATAAGTCCAGGGTTTGGCTTTCTACAGGAACAATTGTCCGCCGGGGTATGGGGGCAGTAAAAAATGTCCTTGATGTCTCCACCCGCCTTTTTAACCCCATCTTTCATTTTTTTAAAAATAGCATCCAAAGTTTTCTGGCTGACCATCTTTCTGCCGATCAAAGACTGGTTGGTGATCACAATGACGTTAAAACCATTTTGGGTAAGAAGGGCAATGGCCTCAGGGCTTTTTGGGATAAACTCAAACTCTGATTCATTTTTAATATATTCGGAAGAGTCCACATTAATGACCCCATCCCGGTCCAAAAAAACTATCTGTTCCATAATTTTTCTCTTTATTCTGCAACTGCAAAGGCGCTGCCAAAGCCTTTTGCAATGATTTTTTCGCTGAATCTTATGGCATCTTTTAAATTGGTAAACTGACCGATCCTCACCCTGTAAAAAGTCCCGCGATCGTCCGTAAACATAGTGATATGGGTATTTTGATAGTGTTTTGACAATTTTTGGCGATAGTTTTCCGCGTTTGCTTTGACCTGGAATGCCCCCACCTGTATCGTAAAATTGCCTTTCCAATAATCAATGGGTTTAAAGGCAATGGGATCTTTTGTTTCCTTGGAATATGACGTGGCCATTCCAAGGGCGGTTACCTTTACTTTTCCAGTTCCAGATCCCAGGATCCCGATGCGGCTTGCCCCCGTATAAGACAGATCTATGACCCTGCCAGTGATAAAAGGGCCGCGATCATTGACCCTTACAACAATTTTCCGGTTGTTTTTAAGGTTATGAACACTGACCCAGGTATTCATGGGCAAGGTTTTGTGTGCAGCCGTCATGGCATACATATTATAAGTTTCACCATTGGATGTTTTTCTTTTATGGAATTTTTTACCGTACCAGGAGGCAATTCCGGTCTGGACAAAATCTGTGGCGCTGGCAATGGGGGTGTACTGAATACCTTTTATTTTATAGGGTCTCTGGGTTGCAGGCCTCTTTTGCCCGGGAGATGAACTTGTTTTATCGCTTGATGATTCAGGCGGTGGTATATGGGCTGAATCTTGGGGGGCAAAGGGGATTGAACATCCGAAAAAAGCCAATGAGAACAATATCAGGATCTGGGATGCGAACTTCAAAAAAATACTCCGTAATCTATAGCATTATCAGTCAAGGGCTAGATCCAATACTTCTTCCATTTTATCAACAAAGTAAAATTCAATGGAATTTTTTATATAATCCGGCACATCCTCCATATCTTTTTGATTCCATAGTGGCAGAATAATCTTTTTAATTCCTGCCCGATGTGCTGCAATCACTTTTTCCTTAATCCCTCCCACGGGCAGAACTTCGCCTCTCAGGGTAATTTCACCACTCATGGCCAGACGTTTTTTCACAACTCGTCCTGTCATCAATGATGTCAAACAGGTCAACATTGCCACACCGGCGGAAGGCCCGTCCTTGGGTATTGATCCCTCCGGCACATGAATATGAAGATCATGATTGTTGAAAAAGGAATCATCTATGTTTAATTTTTTTGCGTTGGCCCGGATAAAACTTAAGGCAGTGCTGGCAGATTCTTTCATAACATCCCCAAGATGTCCTGTTAAGGTAAGGTTTTTCCCACCTTTCATGGCTACTGCCTCTATAAAGAGTATCTCTCCCCCATAGGGAGTCCAGGCAAGCCCCACAACAACCCCGGGATTCTCAATCCTCAACGCCAGATCCGGCATATTTGATACCGGGCCCAGATATTCATGCAGATCTTTTTGACCCACAACAAGATTTTTGGCTTTTTTCTCGGCAATTTAGCTTGCAACTCCCCGGCATACTGATCCGATATGCCGTTCCAGGTTGCGCAAACCTGATTCTCTTGTATATCCTGAAATAATTTTTTTCACAGCACCAAAGGTAATTTTAACCTGGGTTGAGTTAAGACCGTTTGCATCCCTTTGCCTGGGAATCAGATACCGTGTAGCGATTTTTAATTTTTCCTCTTCCGTATAACCGTTCAGTTCCAGAACTTCCATCCTGTCTCTAAGGGGTGCCGGGATTGTATGAAGCACATTCGCCGTAGTTAAAAACATCACATCGGAAAGATCAAAGGACACATCCAGGTAATGATCTGAAAAAGAAAAATTCTGCTCCGGGTCCAGGACTTCCAAAAGAGCGGAAGACGGGTCTCCATGATAGGAGGAGCTCACCTTGTCGATCTCATCCAGCATGAACACGGGATTTTTTGTGCCGGCTTTTCTCAAACACTGGATAATTCTTCCTGGAAGCGCACCCACATAGGTTCTTCTATGACCCCTGATTTCAGCTTCATCCCGAACCCCTCCCAGGGAAATTCTGACAAACTCCCTGCCAAGGGCGCTGGCAATAGATCTGCCAAGGGATGTTTTACCCGTGCCTGGAGGGCCTGTAAAACAAAGAATCGGGCCTTTGGAATCGTTTTTCAATTTACGAACGGCCAGATATTCAAGAATCCTTTTTTTGGGCTTTTCAAGACCATAATGGTCATTGTTCAGTATTCTTCTTGCTTCTTTAATCTCCAGTTTATCCTTAGACCGCTCATTCCAGGGCAAAGATGTCAGCCAGTCAAGATAGGTGGATGCCACCACATATTCAGAAGACGACGGATGCATCCGTGACAGTCTCTGCAGCTCTCTTTTCCCTTCTTTTTGTGCTTCTTCAGACAAACCTTTTTCTTCAATCTTAGCCTGGTATTCTTTTATTTCAACACTATCGTCTTCTGTTTCACCCAGCTCTTCTTTAATGGCTTTCATCTGCTGACGAAGATAGTATTCCCGCTGGCGCTTATCCATATCTTCTTTTACCTGGGTCTGAATTTTGGAGCCCATTTCCAGGATTTCCAATTGATCATTCACAAGCCGGGTCACTTTTTTCAAGCGTTTGTTGACATCCAGAAGGTCGATAACCTATTGTTTTTCCAAGACGGGTGCATTAATGGTGGAGGCTACCATATCTGCAAGAACATTGGGTTCCTGCAATGATTTGATCATGTGGCCCATTTCTGAAGGAAGCCCAGGGGAAAGGTTTACAACTTTTTCATATTGTTCAACAATATTGACCATCAAGGCCCGGTTTTCTTTGTTCCTGTCAGTATTTCTATTTTCCAGGACATCAATTTGCGCCTGCATATACTTTTTGCCCGAAAGAAATTTTTTGACCCTGAAACGGTCTAACCCCTGTATTAAAAGCTGGGCTTTATCATCTTCCATTTTGGACATTTTTAAAATAATGGCTATGGTACCGATCATGTGGAGATCATTTGCCGTGTGTCTGGAATCAATACCAGATCGTTTGGATAAAAGCAGTCCCAGCATCCTGTTCCCGGACATGGCCTCATCAATCAGCTCCACGGCTTCATTTTGAATCAATACCAGAGGCAATACCATTTTGGGGAAAAGATTGGTGTCAACGATGGGAAGAATTGGTATAATATTGGGAATATTATCTGAAGTTATATTGCGTGCGGGAGCCTTAAGATCATCCATTATTCTATGGGTTCCTTTTGGAATCTATGGCTTAAATGAAATCTATGGAAACATTTTGTTTCCCCTTAATTTCTTTGTTGAAAAATTTTCCCAGGGTAAGCTCTAAAAAACCATTGGAAAAGGTAGCAGATACTTTTTCAACATCAATAATACTTGGCAGGTACAAAACCCGTTCAAACTGTCCGAATTGTATTTCTGCAAGTCGGTATGTGGCTGTTTGATCAGGATGGTTACTTTTTCTACTGCCTGAAATTTTAACGGCTTTGTTGCTGACTTCAATAACAATATTTTCTCTTTTTACGCCTGCTATTTCAGCCTGGATAATGATTTCACTTCTTGTTTCAAGTATATCCATCTGGGGTTTCCATATCCGTTTTGAAAAACAAAACATGGGATTGACGGATTGAAACATGCCTTCAAAAGATTTTTCTTCAGTGGTTTGTGTTTCAATATTTTCTTCAAACAGTATTTCTATATGCTTCATATTAAACTCCTGATGATGCTGGTGAATCGACCATCTGATAATTTAACTAAAATACCATTTGACGCAGATATTGTAAAGCGGTATTAAAAAACACTATTCCACAAAAGCCCTGGCAAGGGAGGTTGGAAACAGAAGCCTTTTTATGTTTTATCCAATATTTTTCGCAGGGTATTTGCAAATGTATTCAAATGCCCGTATCTTTGATCGTTAATTTAACATCAATCTGTAATAACGATAAGTGCCCTTGAATACCCATTAGAATATTGTTGAAATCATGGGATACTCCACCAGCCAAGAACCCTGTCTTTTACGATTCCAATCCCTGCAGGGGAAGATTCCAAAACTGCTTTCATTTCCCGGGGGGTCAATGCCTGTTTATTGAAAGGCTCCTTTTTTATTGAAAGGCCTTTGGAAGATTTCATAACGCTTTTATGCTCAGGTTTCATAAAAAATTACCGGTTAAAGATTCTATCATTTGACTGCCTATCTACTAATTGTTAAGTATAGCAGACTTTTTTTAATAATATAAGATAAGAAATGAATGATTCGTCAAAATAAAAACATTGTTTTGCTGAAATATATTCCAGCCTTGATAAGCGGCCTGGCTTTGACCCTGTCTTTTCCTAAAGCAAATTTATCGTACCTGGTTTTTTTTGCCATGGTCCCCTGGTTTATGTCCATGGGGTCAATGACATCAAAAGACTCTTTTTATAGTGGTTTTATCGCAGGGCTCTTTCATTTTCTCACCCTTATTTACTGGATTGTCCCGACCTTAAATGTGTATGGCGGACTTCACCCTGTTCTTGCTGTTTCCACACTCATCCTTTTATGCTTTTATCTTTCACTGTATCCAGCAATTTTTGCCTTTCTTTTAAAACAGATGGATGCAAATTTTTGGGTTGCACCCATTGCTGCCGCCTGTGTTTGGACGGGACTTGAATATATCAGGACCTATGCTTTCACAGGCTTTTCCTGGGGGGCTCTGGGCTATAGCCAGTATGAAAATCTGTTGTTGATTCAGATTGCAGATTTTTCCGGAGTTTATGGAGTGTCATTTCTCATCGTTCTTATAAATTATCTTTTGGCAACCCTGGGGATGTCCCTTAAAAAAGGACTGCACAAAAAACATGTCTTCCCCATAATGTATACGACCATCCTGTTCACAGGCGCTATTTTTTACGGGGATCATAAAATCAATACCTTAAATTCTCAAATTGAAAAAGCAAAAAAACCGACCCTTACTATTGTTCAGGGAAATATTAAACAGGATTTAAAATGGAGTGACCAGTTTAAGACCCAGACCCTGGAAAAATATATACATCTTTCCCAGGGCGAATTTAATAAGGCTGGATCACCAGAAAACCCTGACCTTGTGATATGGCCGGAAACGGCTTTGCCGTTTTATTACGGGTATGATAAGAATCTGTCAAACCAGGTGGATCAATTTGTAAGGGCATTAAAAACAAATTTTTTAATTGGAAGCCCGGCATTTAAAACAGATGAAAACAAGACAAAATTTTATAACCGGGCGTATATGTTTAACCGATTTTCGATTATTACAGGAACCTATGACAAGACTCACCTTGTGCCATTTGGAGAATATGTTCCTTTTGGGAATTATCTGACATTTTTAGGGAAGCTTACTGCCCAGGCAGGTGATTTTTCCACGGGAGATAAAACATTTAACCCCCTTGAATTCAATGTCCATAACCAGAAGGTCACAAGTAACCTGAAGGTCACGAGTAACCCGAAGGTCATAAACAAAACAGGGGTGCTAATCTGTTTTGAAATTTTGTTTCCATCCATTGCATCCAGGTTTGTAAAAAACGGGGCTGATATCCTCACCACCATTACCAATGATGCCTGGTTTGGTCATACATCGGCAGCAGCGCAGCATTTTTCCATTGCCGTATTCAGGGCAGTTGAAACCCGCAGAACCATAGCAAGAGCTGCAAATACCGGGATTTCAGGTTTTATTGATCCTAAGGGGAAAATTCTTGAAACAACGGCTTTATTCACAGATCAGGCAGTTACACGACAAGTTCCAGTCCTGAAGCAGATCAGTTTTTATACAAAATACGGGGATGTTTTTGCCATTTGTTCAATAGTTGCAATCTGCATGGTTTTTATGGTAAAAGGTTTCAGGAAAAAGTTTTGGAAAAAAGTCTAGGAGAAATCAAAATGAGTGTAGAATTAAAACAAAATATTCAAGCCATATATACCAAAGCCGAAAAACTCAAGGAGTATCTTTGACCTTCCTGTAAAGCAAAAGCGGTTCCGTGAACTTGAACTAATTATTTCCAGAGAAGATTTCTGGAACGATTCAGACAAAGCAACGGATCTCTTAAAAGAAAGAACCTTGCTTTTAAATCTTCTGGAAACCTGGGAAAACATTTACCAAGAAATTGAAGATGCAGATATTCTCCTGGAACTTGCCCTTGAAGAGTCGGATAAGGAGATTGAAAATGAAGTGGCTGTCCTTTTATCCATACTTGAGAAAAAAATAAAAAAATTTTCAATCCAGGTCACCCTTGACGGTGAAGATGATGCAAGGAATGCGCTTGTTTCCATTAATGCCGGTGCCGGCGGAACAGATTCCCAGGATTGGGCTGAAATGCTGTTCCGCATGTACACCCGATGGATTGATAAAAAAGGATATACATTTAAGATTATTGACTATCAGCCAGGGGATGAAGCCGGGATTAAGGGTGCAACCCTTCATGTGTCAGGAGTTAATTGTTATGGGTTTATGAAGGTTGAAACCGGAGTCCATCGCCTTGTGAGGATTTCACCCTATAACGCAAGCGGAAAACGCCATACATCATTTGCATCAGTATTTGTCTATCCTGAAATAAAAGATGAAATTAAAATCGATATTGATGAGTCAGATCTGAGAATTGATGTGTATAGGGCCAGCGGAGCCGGCGGACAGCATGTGAACAAGACCAGCAGTGCCGTCAGGATCACCCATCTTCCCACGGGTGTGGTGGCTCAGTGCCAGCAGGAATCCTCCCAGCACCGCAACAAAGAGATTGCCTTTAAGGTTTTAAAGTCAAGGCTTTACCAGCTTGAAAAGAAAAAGCAGGAGCAAAAAATGCAAAACCTCCATGACGGCAAAGATGATATTGCCTGGGGTCGTCAGATCAGATCCTATGTTCTTCATCCTTACCAGCTGGTTAAAGACCATCGAACAGGTTTTGAAGTGGGGGATGTGGACAGAGTCCTGGATGGAGACCTGGACCCATTTATTGAAGGAGTTTTACTCTCATAAAAATGAATCCCCTTGCCATCATTGAAAAATTTTATACGGTGGGCACAAAACCTTACCAGATCCTTGTTGAGCACAGCCGGATTGTCACGGAAAAGAGCCTTGAGATTGCCCGCAGTCAGATGCACTTAAACCCTGATCTTGAGTTTATTGAAAAGGCTGCCATGCTCCATGATATCGGCATTTTTCTGACCCAGGCCCAGGCCATTGGCTGTACAGGTGAAAAACCTTATATCTGTCACGGATTTCTTGGGAAAAAGCTTTTGGATGAATATGGCCTGCCCCCTGAATACGGCCTTGTCTGTGAACGACATACTGGTGCTGGAATTACAAAAGAAAATATTCTTTTAAACAATATTCCATTGCCCCACAGAGATATGGTTCCCATAAGCCTTGAAGAAAAAATTATCTGTGCTGCAGACAAATATCACTCCAAAAACCCAAAATACGCAGACAAAAAAATAACCACAATTCAAATTATCGATGAACTTGGAAAAATAAGTAAAGCTCATGCAAAAAGATTTTCAATCTGGGCTGAAGAATTCAACCTGTAATCAGCAGTACATATTATCTTAAGTTAAAGAAATAAAACCTTTATAAGCGGATATTTCATTTGCCGGAAAAAAAATCAGAAGTGATTATAACAATAGACCATGGAAAAACCATAGATACTTCCAAAGACTTAACCTCGGAAGAGCGCCATATTCTGCAAAAACTTTTTGCCTGGAAGGCCGTTGCCGATTCTTTAACCCAATTTAGAAAAATAAAGGACCGGGCAATGAAAATGGGTTGGAATAATTCCGGCCCTGTCCAGGAAAGCCGTACATTAAAAATTATCATTCAACACCTGGAAAAAGAACTTATCCTGCGATTGAAGAACAAACAGACATAGGCCTTGGAAACAGCAAAATAATTTTTGTGAAATAAAAGCTTGAATAAAGCAGGTTGCCAATCATCCCCAAGGAATAGTTGTATTGATTATGCAGTATCATGTTGTTGACATCTCTTCCACCTAAGGAATCAAAAAAAGTTAAAAAGTAATTATTTGTGGATGATGAAATATCCATTGTAAATATGGTGCAAAAAATGTTTGAGCGCCTGGGATACAAAGTTGAAACGGCCACAACACCGCAGGATGCTTTGGAGCGGTTTGCCTTAAATCCCGATCATTTTGATCTGGTCATAACAGACATGACCATGCCCCAGATGACCGGTGTCAACCTATCTGAAAAATTGAAGTTTTCCGATTTTGTCGACTCAATGATATCCGAAACCAGACCAATCACAAACCGAATCTTTTCAGGATACCAAAAGTATACACTACAAGATCTTGTTGGAAAATTATTTTGATTTTTTCAGAAATACTGTATCTTTAGTGAAATGGATAAATATTCGGATTTCAAAACACTTGCTGCCAATGAAATTCTAAATCAGGATTACAGAATTCGGATTCAGGATCTGGGGTCGAATATTACAATTATTGCTCCCCACGGAGGATTAATCGAACCCAGAACCTCATTGATTACAGAATTAATTGCAGGTGATATATATAATTATTACTGTTTTGAAGGGATTAAAGAAAAAAATAACCGAAATCTTCACATTACAAGTCATCAATTTGATGAGCCTGAAGCTTTAAATCTAATTTTTTCTTCTGATATTATTATTTCCATACATGCCTGCAAAGACAAAGAAAAGATTATCTATATTGGTGGGCGTTTTAAAGAACTTGCTTCAAATATCCAAGGTGTACTTGAAAGTTTGAATATTAAAATTTTAAAAAAAGAGAAATTTTTAGGCACACACCCGAGCAATATTTGCAATAAAGGAAACAGAACTAAAGGGGTTCAGTTGGAAATATCAAGGGGCCTAAGAGATGATCTTAAAAAACTTTCTTCCATTTCAACAGCAATCCAGAATGTATTAAATTCTGTTAAATGCCATAATTAATTTTGGATGGTAATATCATTTTTTTGAGCTCAAATATTATTATCCCTATATGTAATTTCCCTTTGGTTTTTTAAGTATCAAGGTTACAATTGCTATTCTTGATACTTGAAAGCCCGGTGAAGGGTAAAGAATCGAAAACTATGCATCATGCCTGCCGGGCTTCAGGGAACCAGATATAATAAAAAATTGGGCTGAGTAGTATATTGTCATGATCCAAAAACTGGAAAATGGGACTGGCATTAAAAATTTGTTAACAGCAATGATTGAATCGGAAAGTATAAAAAGGCAAGCTCCAATTATAATGAAAAAATGATTGTTTGATCCCATGGATGCACTGATTCCCATGGTCAGTATCACAATTAGATAGACAACAACCGGAATCATCATGGAACCAAGATGCGGGATTAAAATATTGCCCAAAACAATACCATAGGCTATTATGACAAGTACAATTATTGAGCGTGGTTTTACAAGCACTGGTTTTCTTATAAATACGGTGATATAAAAAATATGTGCAATCAAAAAAGCTGCAAGACCAAAAACAAAATATGCAGAACGGTCAAGCTCAAGTATAATATCACCAAGATCTGAAAATAAAAAACCAATACCCAGCAATTTGCCTTTTATTCCTGGAATCTTTAAAAAAGCGAGTAAAGCCAGGCTCAATACCGGGATTGCCTTGATAATAAAATCACCAGGGTATGGGCGAATATTTAAACTTGCTATAAAAGTCAAGGCAAAACAAAAAAACACTATATAAATAACTCTATTTAATGATGACATTCTTCCCCTCTATATAAGTTTTATATGAAAGAATATTGTTTGATTTTTATTTACTTATCTATTCGGATATTATTCAAAGTTACAAGATAAACAGATCTGTATAATTTATTGTTGAATCTATATCTGCAGCGCAGCTGAACAGGAATAATTGCTCTTATTTGAAGAAATCCTTAATCGACTGCCAGATTGATTTGGAGCCCTTCTTGGTCCCTTCCCACGCCTCTTTGGAGCCCTTTTGAATTTCTTTACCGACCTCTTTGGTGTCCTTTTTAATTTCTTTACCGACCTCTTTGGAGCCTTGCTTTGTTTTTTCCCACGCCTCTTTAGACCCTTGTTTGACATCTTTCCACGCCTTCTTTGTCCAGGATTTGGTCTTGTCCAAGGCGCTCTGTTCCGCATAGGTAGCGGTGTTGATAGAGAACGCCAGCACGATGAGCAGGGTGGTAAGAAGAATTTTTTTTCGCATAGTGATACCTCTCAATTAGTATTTGCTATTTGTTAAGCAAGTAGTAGGATAAAATTTTTCTTCTTGTCAAGAAGAACATAAAAATTAACGCAGCACCTCAAGCCCCCTCCTTTCAGTCGATGGCCCTGGGCTTAACGTTCAACTTTATTCGTTGATAAGTTTCCATTTGGCTATTTCCCTATAGTGTTCTTAATAATTTATAGATCACATTTTCCGAAATCCCTGAATATTGATTTTGAGTAATCCGGTTACTTCAATAGAGATTATTTTGGCAGATCGTTTCTGAATAAATTATATTTTCACCAAAACCAAAGTTG
>JAQICW010000207.1 GCA_027858355.1 Desulfobacula sp. | reverse complement strand
GGAGATTTTTGTCATTTTGTGCTATAATTCACTTCAAAAAGAAAGCAAAACCGCAGACCTTTAAAAGAGTAAAAATCAAATGGCAAAATACAAAGATTATTCATACGATCAAGGTGTTTTCCTTCCAGTCTTTTTCGACAAACAAATATTACCAGGAACTTTTGAATATTCCATCAACCATCTGATCGATAATGAAATTGACCTAAGTGTTTTCGACAAACGATATAATAATGATAAAACCGGTGCCCCGGTTTAAAGCGCCCAAATCAGCATGCGGACCTTGCAAGCTCAGAGCTAAATGCCTTCGATACCCGGATACATCACCTAAAAGATCTGTCGCCTATTTCCATGGACTTAAAAAGCTACCGGAAAATGCAATGGAGAAGATGAAGCAAAAAATAGATTCCCCAGCAGGCAGGCAGATTTATTCGAAACGACTCGGAACGGTGGAACCTGTTTTTGGAAATATCCGGCATACTCTGAGATTGGACAGATTCAGCCTCAGGGAAAATTAAAAGTAAACAGTCAATGGATGCTGTTTTGTACTTTGCATAATTTAAGAAAGATACATCGGTTTGGATCGGTGGCGGTTACATAAAATAAAGGGGGTATCCCCCTGGGTGTATGGGGTAATGAACGCCATATAGGAAAGATTTGACAGTATATAACAGATTCACCAACCCAAAAACCAAATCAAAACAAAATGTTGGAAAAAGTACACGAATAATGGGATAACTACTTTTCAAAAAGTACTTATTCTACAGACTTGTTGACTGGACAACTCACATCGTTCCCTTACAGTAATATTTTTCGATAATATCTATTTTAATCAAGAAATATTACCGTGAGGGAATATTTTCCTTGTTCTTCAGAAAAAAACATTCTATATTCCCGATCGGGATTAAATTTAAACAAGCTGGAAATTATGAACACAAAAACAATTGGCAAACTTGTCAAAAAATTACGGAAGGATCAGGGCTTAACCCAGTCAGAAGCGGCCGGATATCTAAATGTTGGCACCCGTTTCCTGTCAGATCTCGAAAACGGGAAACCGACTATCCAGTTGGAAAAAGCCTTGCACGTATTGAAAGGTCTAGGATTAAAAGTATTTGCTGTTCCAAAGGCAAACCACAAACTAATCCGATATATTGAGGAGCACATGGGTGAAGAGTAAGCTCAGCGTTTTTGTTAATCAACTTAAGGCAGGTGAGCTATGGTTGGATAACCAGCGCAGGTTTTGTTTCCAGTATGATAAAAACTGGATCAATTCAAAGGATAGCTATCGCTTGTCTGTTTCCCTGCCTTTGCGAGAAACTCCATATTTAAATGATGATTCATATTCGTATTTTACCAATCTGCTGCCCGAAGGCAAGATTCTGGATGTCCTTTCCAGAAAACTTCAGATTCCCGTCAGCAATCAGTTTGAATTATTAAGGGCTATTGGCGGAGATTGTGCGGGTGCTGTATCTTTACTTGAAGATGGTGCCTGGCCACAAAAACCCGAAATGTATTCATACGACACCCTTAGTAACGCTCATTTATTAAAAATAATAAATGAGCTGCCTGAGAATCCGTTTATGGCAGATGAAGCTGGTATCAGACTTTCTCTTGCTGGTGCCCAGGAAAAACTTCCTGTTTCACTTAAAAATAATAAAATTCGGATTTCAATGAACGGCGCACCTTCTTCCCATATTTTAAAAACTCCGATAAAAGATCTCCATGGAACGGTTGAGAACGAAACTTTCTGCATGATGCTGGCCAGAAGAATGGGGCTGACCGTACCTGATGTTAAAATTTTTAAAATTAATGAAATACCTCTATATCTAATTGACCGATACGACAGAAAAATAGAAAACGGACAGATCATCAGACTGATACAAGAAGACTTTTGCCAGGCATTAAATGTAAATGCCCAGTTAAAATACTCCCCAACACTGGGTATGTGTTTTTCACTCATCAAAAATGAAAGTGCTTTTCAAGTCAAAGATACTAAACGGTTTTTGCAGCTAATAATTTTCAACGGCTTAATCGGTAATTCCGATGCTCACGCAAAGAATATTTCATTCATCCATGGGGAAAACGGGACAATACTGGCACCTTTCTATGATTTATTATCCACATATGTGTACCCCTATGCAAAAAAAATGGCCATGAAAATAGGTGGGGGAAGACATTTCCAGTTTCTTGAACCCAAACATTTTGAACGGTTTTCCAAAGATACTTCAATAAAATACAAAGTTGTCAAAGACACCATCATGACGATGGCTGACAAAATTGCAAGAGAGGCAAAAAACACAACCGAAGAGTTTTTTGACTTATATGGAGAAAGTCCTGTCCTATACGAAATTAATGATGTGATTAAAAATTCTTCGAAAGAAAAGTTAAAGGCCTTTTCGTTAAAAAAACCAACTTAAAAATCTCAACAAAAAAATGAACCGGGTGTGACCGGTTATTTTGGTGTTACATTAAGCCTGGCGGCAGACAAGCAGTTTCAAATGCAGAGCCAACCTCTAAAGGCTATAAAAACACAGGTTCCCCAAAGGTCTTAGGTTGTTTTACCGGAGAACGGGAGGGGGAGGCCTTCCAGCAAGATTATACGCCAGTCATGTCATTTGCAAAAAGCGCAAATGCCACGCCTGTCATAAATCTTGCAATGGGCCTCCCCCTCCCTTATCTCCTGGGCTTTGGCTCTATTAAGGGTTTTAAAAAGTACATTTTCAAGTGATCAATAAAATGATAAAGACACAAGGCTGCCATTCACAGCTCCCTGACAAGCCGGAATCAAGCCCTTGTATTGGTGACATCTTCAGGAAATACGGCGATCAGTTCAGATCGGAACACGGTCTGCACCCCAGGCAGTACAAGGTCATGTACGACATTGAACACTGCCGGTGCGGAGAGTTCGGCACCCACTGGACGATCTGCGACACCTGCGGTCACCTGGAAAAAGGATATAATTCCTGTAGGAACCGCCATTGTCCGGGATGCAATAATATTGCCCGGCACAGATGGGTTGAGGCAAGGATCAGCGAGCTGTTGCCGGTATCTTATCATCATTGTGTTTTTACCCTGCCTCATGTGTTCAATCCCCTGTGCCAATATAACAGAAAAGTCATGTATGACCTGTTGTTTGAGAATGCCTCCCAGACTCTTCTGGGCTTTGGGAATGATGCCAAACGCCTGGGAGCAACCATCGGATTTTATGGCATCCTCCATACCTGGGGCGGCAAACTCTGGCCCCACCCCCATGTACACTTTATTGTAACTGCCGGAGGTATCAATAGTGCCGGACAATGGGTAACACCCAAATACGACAGGTCATTCCTTTTCCCGGTCCTGGCACTGTCACCCGTGTTTCGGGCCAAGTTTTTAGAAAGCATCCAAAAGGCCTATGACAAGGGGTTGTTAAAGTTTCCGGGGAATTTAAACTTTCTTTCAGATTCCAACACGTTCAAGCAGTGGCTGTACCATGAAGTCCCGAAAGAATGGGTGGTCTTTTCCAAACCGCCTTTTTCAGACCCTGAAGAAGTGGTCAAATATATTGGTCGATACACCCACTGCACCGCCATCGGTAACAACCGGATCATCTCCATGGAAGACGGTACTATCGAATTCTGGTTCAAGAATACCCGGAAGAACTCCAAGTGGGAGACAACATCCCTGCCGGTCATGACGTTCATTGAACGGTTTTTGTACCATGTGCTGCCAAAGCACTTTCATCGTATCCGGTATTACGGATTCCTGGCCAATGGAAAGGCAAAATCTAATATTGAAACCATCCGTCATGCCTTGTCCGGCAAGCAAAAAGATGAGACTTGCAATGTGTCTGATACTGAAAAGGGTATGACCTGTCCGGCTTGCCAAAAGGGCACCATGATGACCCTGCTTGTAATTGACGGGTATGGGACTGTTGTTATGGATGCCTTGTCAGATCCTGTTGTGGACCAGGAACCAGAATTAGAAAATTCTTCTTAAAAGAGTTTACTTTGAATGGATTTACAGATATCTGTTTTTATAATGAAAATTGCAGGGATAGGTGTCCTCAAATGAAAAACTCATCACGGTTTTGCGAACAAATTCAGATCGGAAGGCAATAGAATGACAACCATACAAGGATCCCGAATTATTTTTTCCCCAAAAAAAGGACTGAAGTTATCCTTGAATATAAAAACAAACTCGGAGTTTCTTCTACTTTTACCCAAGGGGATAATGATGTGGTCGTAACCCGGTTAATGTAACAAAAAGTTCAAGCGGCAAAATCAACGGGTTGGGTTTGATTATTTTTTTGCCTTCTTTTTTCCGCTTAACTTAACGTTAATACAAAGGGGAAGCATGGAAATAAATTTTGAGTGTAAAAAATGTAAAGGTATATTCGACTCTGATGTCGGTATAATAAAAATGAATGAGCAAACATTTAGACCCGATTTCGAAAAACCAATTATGTGTCCAGTATGTGGAGTTCGGACTATTGATGAAGTTTTTCTGACGGAGTTAGGCCAATCTCAAATGACCAAAGCTACGATGGATATTTAAACCATTAAAAAGGAAAGTAACTTCAGAAATGCCAAAAATTAAAAGGAAACTCACAACAGCGCAAAAACGAGCTATAAAAGCTGAAAAGGCCGAGCGCCGAAAAAAATATGAGTGGGTGTTCATGAATGGCAAACAAGTTAGAGTAAAGAGACGTCCTATGATTGATGGAATGGATGTAGATGAATTTATTTTAAGAAATGCTGACCCAATTTGGTTGCATCAGAACGAAATGTGGGAGTATATCGAAACTGATGAAAATCGAGAGCATATCGAAGAAGATGAAAATGAAATCCCATTTTAAATCTTAAATTAAAGAATTTGCTAACAAAAGGGTGAACCGGACAGCAAGAGCGGCGTTTTTTTAGAGGTTGAAATAAATTTTAAATAATTTGCTTTCAATGAACTTTATTGGAAACCCTTGCTGCCCGTTACCCAACCGTTCACGGCAACTGCGCTGCAGCGATTCAAGTTCGCTTAATGGGAACAGGTTTAAAAACAAAAAATAAATGGCTGATGTAAAAATTGTTGTTTTATAGATCAAATAGCAGTATGTTTTGATCTATAAAGTAAAGGATAACAGATCATGACATTAAAAACCTGGAATTGGCAGCAGGACGATTGGCCCAATTTTTTTTATGACAAGAAAAAATTAGATCCCCTGGAAAATGAATATACCAAAGAATCAGGTATCTCAATTGGTGTTCTGCGGCACCTTTCTAAAGACGACCTGGATGAATTCAGAATTGAAATTATCTGCAACGAAGCATTGAAAACTTCTGAAATAGAAGGTGAGTTTTTAGACAGAGACAGCCTTCAATCATCCATCTGTAAAGAATTTGGTGTAGGGGAAAAATATTTGCATGGGAATATAAGACCAGAAGAAGCTGGTATCGCAATGATGATGAAAGATTTGTACACTGATTTTAATTCTCCTTTAACCAATGAAACTCTTTTGGCCTGGCATGACAAATTATTGAACGGAAGAACGGATTTGGAAAGGGGAAAATACCGGAAAAGCGAAGATGATATGCGAGTGGTGTCTGGACGGATTGATAAACCCCAAATTCATTTCATTGCTCCGCCTGCCTCTAAAATCCCAAAAGAAATGGATCAATTTATAAGTTGGTTCAATAGAACAGCTCCAGGGGGAAAAGCACCGTTGCCGCCATTAATAAGGGCTGGTATAACACATTTGCATTTTATTACCATTCATCCTTTTGAAGATGGTAACGGGCGTATTGGCAGGGCTTTAACTGAAAAAGCCCTGTCTCAGAGCTTGGGAAAACCGACACTTATCGCTTTATCTTCAACGATCAGTGATAAGGAAAAAGATTATTATAAAATATTAGAACTACAAAACAAAAACAATCAGATCACGCCTTGGCTTTATTACTTTGGTAAAACTATTATTGAAGCACAGAAACAGACCATAAGACTGGTTGATTTCGTAATAGCCAAAGCAAAGTTTCTTGATGTGTATGAAACGCTTCTGAATCCAAGACAAAAGAAGGCAATTTTACGGATTTTTAGAGAAGGTCTCAAGGGATTTTCCGGAGGCTTTAGTGCTAAAAATTATATGTCAATTGTTAAAATTCCATCGGCAACAGCTACAAGGGATTTAAGAGATTTGGTTGATAAAGAAATTTTTACAAAAACAGGCAAACTAAAAAGTACCCGGTATGTACTTAATTTTGCACCTTTTTATCCAACGATATCACTTGAAGAAGAGGGGATAAAAAAAAATCAACAAGGAAAATGCTGACGGACAAGCCGCAGCTTTTCAAAGTTATATTCTCTTAAAAAATTAATCCGAATATTTATACAATATATCAATAAACATCGGGAGTCCAAAAAATGCAACTTCAACCTCAATCCATATTGTCTGTCATTGATATTTATAGGCCTGATACATTCTTAAAATGTCATAGTCCAGCTACGCACCAAGTCATAGATTCTTTCAAATTGTTTCGGAATCGATAATATTATGCCCATGAAAGGATTTTCAAGCAGGCTTACCGAAAGGACACGAGTGATAGACCTTCAATACGATTTAGAAAGAATTGTCGGTCGGCCTTTCGAGTTTGAAGACAGAATTTTTGACTCATCATATTTCGCTGTCAAACGCTTGCACATCCGACCGGGCTATATCGGCACTTTTTTGCATGGCTGATTCAGGTCAAAGTTTATCACTTGTTACAAAGGTTTCCGCAATGCCCGCGAGACGTTCGGTTCTAAAAGGAAATTAACTGATGCTATCGACAAATGAATTATGGAAAAGCAACGAGGAAAAAGAGTGGCTCGCTGCGCTAAATAAATATTGGAGCTTTGTAAAGCCCACCCATCTTGAAATTGAAAAAGAATTTGACTCGATTCATTCTGACAAAGTGGAAAATATGAACTCAAAACAGTGGTATGAATTTCTTTTAACAAAATATTTCTTTTGGAAATATACCGCCCCAAACAGATATAAAACCACAACCACGCAACTCAAGAGGTATCTTGGACCAAATGACAGTCTTGATAATCTTTTCCAAATAAAAGAGAAGATATTTAATTTGAACAAAGAAGATATTGCCACAGGACTTAAAACAGCATGCAAAATAAGGGGGTTGGGGCCACCTGGTGCTTCCGGTTTATTAGCAATTTTATTTCCCTCCTATTTCGCTACTGTTGACCAATTCGCTGTTAAAGCACTTTTGGAAGTGAATAGTTTGCCTGAGAAATCAGCAATTTCTGCGATGAACTCAGACCAAATCAAAATCAAAGACGGTGTAACATTGATTAACATAATGAAAGAAAAGGCAAAACGACTTAACGCAGAGTTTCAAACATCTTTTTGGAGCCCTCGAAAAGTTGACATGGTTTTATGGGTTTCAGCAAGATAAAGAAAAAACCGAACCAGCGGGTGAACCGGACAGCAAGGTCTGCTTCTTTTTAAAGGTTAAAACAACTTTTGAATGTGCCTTCAATTATTTTTTTTGAAAACCCTTGCTGCCCGTTACCCAACCGTTAAAAGGTAAAATGGAATAACCCCCATGCCCTGGCAGGCACAACAAAGGATGAAAGTAATGAGTGGTGAGTATTGGGTATTGAGGGAAGCTAAATTGACAAGTTGGTTCTCATGACTCATAACTCATAACGCACTACTTTCATATAAATGGAAAAGGCATCATTTGTACTATTTGGCGAAAATGGCAATGTTGCCAAATCCGCCAAATAGTAGTATCAAAAAAAAACAGAGTCAAACAATTCCTATTTAGCCAAAATGCCAATGCTGGCAAAATGGCTAAATAGAAAAATAAAATCAAAAATATTTTGCAATAATAGTTTGTTATCAAATTTGGGTAGTTGGTAAATAGCAAATAAAATCGGCTTTTAACCAGGCGTTTGAGGGGACCGGCTACTAAACAGGCTCGCAAACACAGTATCTTTGATCAACTATTTTCGGATGGATGAGGTTGGTTGCTCTAAAAGCCCGGCCTCTCAACTTTCCGTTAACGAGAAATTATAATGGACAAGATTCTTGAAAAATTCATTCAATATATGCCCAAGGGTGACGACCTTACACTCGTCTTGAAAGGGCATCTTCTGCTTGAGGAGAAACTTGAGCTCATTATTTCCAGTTTTTTCCCTAATGCAAAAGTAATTCACCGGGCAAGGTTTAGTTTTCACAATAAGACTGTATTGTCACAAGCAATTTGTTGGCGACAGCCAGACGATGAGATGTGGTCCCTTATTACTTTAATCAACTCACTTTGTAATGATCTTGCCCATAATTTAGAATCAAACAAGCGTGAATCCAGATGTGATGCAGTGATCCAAAAGCACCTTGAAATATCCGCCAATGATTCTGATTATAACGATCTCAAGCAGTGTCCTAAAAGTGATCAGTTGAAGTTGGCTTTTATTCATGCCTTAGGTTTTCTTGAAAATTTCAGGTTGGATGTGGAATCAAACAGCAGTTTTATTCATAAGATGCTTAATAGGCAAGAGACGTTGGCTCAAGAGATTGCATCGCAACATAAAGAAAACAAACCAGCGAACTTAAAGAGGGGGGCTAAAGGCCACTCCTGATAAGCATCTTTGGTGTATGAATATGATTTAGTTTTTTAATCACGATAACTATAATGCGAGAACAGAATGGTTGCTACTAATTCAAAAAAAGAAAAAGAACGACAAATCTTTGATCAAGTATATGCAGATCGACAATTCGATGAGGTAAAACCCCTGCCTATCCGGGTGACTCCCAAAGCGACTTTTGATAGTCGCTTTTAACCCTAAATATTGGCCGATGGTCGCATTTGACATTACGCCAGGGATCGCTATGCGAGCTGTCGCGCCCACCTATCTGGGCTATACGAGGGGGCATGAAAATATTCTGGAAAGTGTCGAGATTTACGTTCAACTATCTTGGGAAATAACCGGATAGGCAGGGTAAAACCTTCCGAAACGCCAGATTTTCTTGTGCGTTATTTTCCCAATACGACATATTTTGGTGTTATAAGTAAAAAATGATAGAAAAACCTGTTTTTAAAATTATTGAATTGATTGCGGGAAATACTGATGAAATTTTTGCGTTTGTCGATGATATGAAAACCAAATATCCAAAATTGGATAACGACAAATTAGCAAAAAAAGTAGCGAATAAAGTAAAGAGAAAATGCGCAATTCAAGGTGGATTAATGGCAATTCCCGGTGCAATTCCTGGCGTTGGATCCATTATTCAAATTGGAATTTCAGTATTCGATTTTTCCCAATTGATAAAAAATCAAGTTTATCTTATTTTTTCAATTGGATATTGCTATGGAATATCTGACACAGATAAACTTAAACGTGTAACCCTTAAATGCTTTGGTTCCACTTTAGACATTGATAATGTTGTGGATTTTCGCAATCCAATTGGGGAAAAAATGGTTAAAAACCTGTCAGACAAGGCTATAAGATTAATAATTAAAAAATTACAAAAAGCATTAGCAAAAAAGTTTATTTTTAATTTGACCCTGAAGCTCATTCCCTTTGGGATAGGTATCATATTGGGATCTATCTCACATTGGATTATTATCAGAACGTTTCAATTTAGTTCTATCAAATTCTTCCATGAGTTAATTGAGCAGGATAAATCTTTATCTAAAACTGAAATAATAGAACAAAGCAACTAACGCCAATGGCCTTTACAAGCACGCGATGTTAGGAAAGTTTGTTGCCATCAAGGCAGCAATTGTATTCAATCATTATACGGAAAGGCCATGGGTTAGTTCAACGTTCGATACAGAATACTATTTAATGGAACAAAAGACACACACAGAGAGCCACTCAAGATGGTAGAATAATAAAACCAATAATCTTTCCGGATACAGATCCCTTATTGCTATAAAATTTGAGATTGATCCCATAGGCCGCACGGATACTGAAAAGAAAAACCAATTCAAATGGATGATAATTATTGCACAATTACGAAATGACATACTGAAGTTAGATCGAACTCAATTTAACTATGCTGCTACCTTTTCGATACCAGAAAACGAAGAACAATCTTTTAGAGAATGTTTTGAAAAATATAATTCTGATCCTATTCTAAATCCTTTTTCGTATTGGATGAAACATAATTTGAATAAGTGGACTTCTATAATTAACTGGTATAATAAAAACAACAGCCCTGCAACAAACATAATATTGGAGATCAAGACACTGAATTATTTTTTATGATTTTAATATGTATACTTAACCTGTTTTAAAGATTATCCATAAATAGGTTTAAATGGTGAGATAAGGGGAGAATCACAACATGACAATCAGGCTACCTGAACTCAACATGTTTGATCGGTTATTATATAGTATAGGGAAGAAACGCGGGGTGATCCTCCCTACAAAAACAGATAAAAAATAGGGTCAATATGCCTATGGGATAGGAAAAAAAGAAAATTTTAGGCAATACAGCTTTGAATTGTCAGCGTACTGAATATCTTTGAGGAGAGCCAAGAATGGAAGCTATCACTAAAATTGTAGCAGTAAATAACAATAAAAATAGGGCTTATATATTAACAGCCATAACTCTTTTAGCCATAGTCTCCTGGTTTGATTTTTTTGACAGAATGTCAACTGAATATGTAGATAATGCAATAATTCAAGGAACAATAACTTTTGGGATAGCGCGTGCCTTTAATGCAGCCATATCCGTTCTCCAATCAATACAA
>JAQICW010000120.1 GCA_027858355.1 Desulfobacula sp. | reverse complement strand
CTTCTAAAAAGACCCACCCTTCCAACACAAGTAATTTGTGCAAAAGAGTTCAATATCGGATAAGGCTTATCAAAGACAAAAAAAACATAAAAAGACAGCACAAGAATGCCCTTGAGTTTATAAAAATCTCGCTTCATCCTGCCAGTTCCGATCTTCTGGCCAGAACAACGGTGTCTCAACTCCTGAAAAATAAAACCCGGGTTCCTGAAGGAGAAGCGCTGTTTACTCTTGCAAAAGCTTTTGGCCGCATTGAAACAGAGCCTGGGCAAATGATCCCTTTTCTTCCTGTTGCAGTGGTAATTGATCCAAGATACCGGAATCACCTTATGGGGATCACGCACCTTGAAAATTCCAAACGGATAAAAGCGGTGGAGGTAATACTGTCGAACAAATGCCTGAATGGAAAATGGTTCAAGATTACCCCCCGCCTTGCTGAAAAAAAAGAACTGACATGGGTGCATACGCCTGCCTATGTTGAGAAAATTGAAAAAACTGCTGGAAAACGTCTTTGTTCCTTTGATTGTGACACCCAGACCACAGAAGAATCCTGGTCAACGGCCAGACTGGCGGCAGGCGGTGTCTTTTCTCTGGTTGACGAAATAATGTCAGGCAGATCATCCCGGGGCTTTGCATTCGTAAGGCCACCGGGCCATCATGCCGGACCCGCCACTGGCATGGGTTTTTGCCTTTTCAACAACATTGCCCTGGGTGCAAAGTATCTAAAACATAAGTACAAAGTTTCAAGACTGATGATCATAGACATTGATGCTCACCACGGCAACGGCACACAAAATGTGTTTTATGATACAGACGAAGTGCTTTTTGTCTCCATTCACGAGTCAGGTTCTTTTCCCGGAACCGGACGGGTTGAAGAAACGGGAAAAGGAAAGGGTGAAGGGTTCACCATCAATATCCCCCTGGAAAAAGGAAGCCGGTCAGGGGACATTGGAAGGGCGCTCTATTTTCTTGTTGGGCCCATTGCCCAGGAATACAGACCTGAAATAATTCTGGTTTCCTTTGGTTTTGACCTTTATGTCCACGACCGCCTGTCAGGCATGAATGTGACACCCGAAGGGTATGCCTTGATCACCGCACTTCTCCTTGAGGTGGCAGGCCATGCTTCAGGAGGGAAGATGGCCTTTGTCATGGAAGGGGGATACAGCTTAATGGGTATCCGGGAATGCGGCCTTGCCGTTATGAAAGAAATTTGCAATGTGCCGGGCATACGCGAAGATAAAATAGACCGGGTCCGTAAAAGCGACTTCAGCCGTCTGTCAAACCTCAAGAGGGTCATTGAAATCCATAAAAAATACTGGGAGGTACTTTAAGTAAATTGCCCGGACTGTCTTATGGCAATTTCCACCCCTGTCTCCTGTCAGATGACATTCAACCGGAACCCCCGTTTTTTGTTTTCACCGTTCAGTAATAAATATTTAAAATTCCAGCATGTTAACAGAATATCTCAGGGTTAGACTCTCCTGGCACACTTGTTGAAATACTATACATAAAAGTATTTACATATACAAAAAATAGAGCATACAGGAGCTGGCATGGATCAAAACCTTGAAGACAAGAACAAGACATATTATTCCCGTCTTTTTCGCAGGTTTGTTTTCCTCACAATGGTTTGTTCTCTAGTTCCCCTGCTCCTGGCCGGATGGGCGATCAATATACATTATTCAGAATTTGCAAGGGAAAGGATACTCAAAACACTTCAGACCCGGGTGGACTACCATAAAAAAATTATAGAACTTTTCTTAAAAGAAAACAAAACCAGGCTTGACTTCATCGTCCGAACAAATTCAATTGAATTTCTGATAAAAGAGAGTAATCTCACTCATATTTTAAACAATATCAACCGTGATGCCTGGGTTCTGACCGATATTGGAATCATTGATGAAAACGGGGCTCATGCGGCTTACGTAGGGCCTTACGATCTTATAGACAAAAATTATTCCAGCACTTTCTGGTTCAGGGAAGTAATGGAAAAAGAAATTTATACCAGTGATATGTTTATGGGATTCAGGAAAGAACCCCATTTTATAATGGCAGTTACAAAGAAGGAAAACGGGCGGCGCTGGATATTGAGAGCCACAGTTAACACAGACGGTTTTCGTTCCCTGGTGGAGAATGTAAGGATCGGCAGGACCGGGGATGTATACATCCTGAACAGCAAGGGGATCTACCAGACCAGTCCTGGTTCCAGCGGAGAGATTCTGACCCAGGCCCCAGGATTTAAGGGTGAAATTCATGATGACGTGAAATTCAGGTTTCTTGAAATGGTTGACAGAGGTGTGAAGGTCAAAAAAATTGTCTGCGAAACCTGGCTGAAAGATCCAAGGTGGCTCCTGGTGGTGAGGGTTGGTGAAAAAGAGTTTTTTGAAGATGTTCGTCATGCCAACAGGGTAATCCTGATATTACTCCATCTCAGCGCTTTGATCATATTAATTGTAACAGCATTTGTAACCAACCACATGGTTCAGGTTATCAAAAAAAGAGACAGCGAGCTTGAAGGTATGAACAACCAGCTCATGCAGGCAGGGAAACTGGCATCCATAGGAGAACTTTCCGCAGGGGTTGCCCATGAGATAAACAATCCCCTTGCTATTATCATGACCGAACATCAGCTTCTTTTAGACTCGGAAAAAAGAGCACCCATAACAGACGATACCTTTGGGGAACAATTTGCCGGATCATTGAACCAGATTGGCATACAGGTGCGCCGGTGCACACATATTACAAGAAATCTCATGAAATTTGCCCGGAGAACCAAGTCTGTCATTGAAACTATTAACATAAACGTATTCTTAAGAGAAGTGATGGATCTCATGGAGAGGGAAGCCGAATCCGACGGCATAAAGTTCAAATCCTTACTGGACGACACTCTTCCCTCCATTCTGTCTGATCCGTCACAGCTTCAGCAGGTGTTCTTAAATTTTATAAATAATGCAATAGATGCCCTTGAAGATAAAGGCGGCGGTATAATAACTATTGCCACCTGCCTTGCAAAGGACAAAACCGGGATCTCCATTATAGTGGAGGATACGGGGAGCGGAATAAAAGACCATGATATTGAAAAAATTTTTGATCCGATTTTCACCACAAAAACGCCGGGTCGGGGTACAGGACTGGGACTTTCCATATGTTACAGCATTGTAAAGCAGCTGGGCGGCCAGATTCAGGTCGAAAGTCAGATTGGAAAAGGAACGCGCTTTACCCTGACCTTTCCCTTTAAACCGCCGGAGGATCTCATGAATAACCAATAAGACAAATGATATATGGAAAAAAGTTTAAAGAGTTTAGCAACAATTAATACAGGAGGATAAATTATGATAGGAAGCAAAATTTTACTTGTGGACGACGAAGAAATATTTGCCGACAACATGGCCAAACTTCTTCAAAGCAGGCAGTACAAGGTTACCGCTGTTTACAACGGTGAAAGCGCCATAAAGGCCCTTGAAAACGAGAATTTTGATGTGGTTGTTCTTGATCTGAAAATGCCGGGAATGAATGGCATCGCTACCTTAAAGGAGATCAAAAACCTGGGGCTTTTCACGGAAACACTTCTTCTTACGGGGCACGGGTCGGTTGACGCTGCAGTGGAAGCCATCCGCATGGGTGCATACGATTTTCTCAATAAACCCTGTGAAATTGATGATCTGGTGGAAAAAATCGAGGGTGCGTGGAGAAAAAAAGATGATGCCTGGAAAAAAGACCTGGAAGAAAAACTTAAAAGAGTTGTAGAGTCACCCTCGGATGCCTTCAAACTGTTTGATTGATCCGGTTGCCATAAAAAGAGGGTCTGAAGCTGGCTGCCTTGTGAATTATGTGCAGCCGGCTTTCATCTCTTGATGGATATGAATTGAATACTTAATCTGTAGAAAAATCTGGAGGAAAGCCATGAAACAATTCCTGGTTAATTCTGTAGGTCGGCTGGATATGATATGTTGGATACTGGTTGTCACATTTTTTTGTGGTTGTTCATTGATGTTCAATGGAAACTTCAACCAGTCGTTTATAGCGGCCGGAGGGGTGGTGCTGGTCATGATTTTGATCGGATTATCCATTGAAGTCATCATCGAGACCCTGAAGGATGTAAAGGGACTTGGCACCATCACCGGGTTCATCACCAACGGGCCTGAGCTTGTTTGTTTAATCGTCGGTCTGGTAGTGGGGGATGTGCTGTTTGCTGCCAGCACTCCTCTGGGTTCTAATTTTATGAACCCGATTCTATTGATAGCAGCAGCACTTGTTACTCGAGTATTTTTAAAAACACTTCAAACAAATTGGCGGTATAGTTTGACTTGTATCTCTCTTACGGCAGGTATGGCTGTAAGTTTTTACGCGATTCCAATTCAATATCATATGTATTGGGTGGTGACAGCACTTGTTGTGACCGGAGTGCTGTTTATTAAGCGGCCGCCGGAAGAGGCTGAGGAATCCATGGAGGAAGAAGTTATCGCTAAATGGAGTATGCTGCCGGCCATTATTGTGTTAATTGCAGCAGGGTATTTTCTAGATCCCGTGGTAACCTTTGCCTCGGAACAAAGCCATGCCCCAAAAGGCGTGATCGGATTTTTTGTTCTGGCCACTCTTTCAAGCTGGCCAGAGTTCAAATGTTGTTTAGCGCTTTTGAATCGCAAAAAATACCTGGCAGCCATATTGAATATTACCGTGAGTAATATCACAAATATCTGGCTGGCTATCGCAGGTGTTGCAACTTATTTTTTTATGACAGCGTTTTAAATATAAACCAGTTACAAATAAACATAATAAAATTTTTTTGAAAATATTAGAAAAATTAAAAATAAAAGTAAAAAAGCTTAAAAAAGAAATTATTGCGCTTTATTATGCATACCGGCATCCGAGAATGCCGGTATTACCCAAAATCATTATTTTGTTTACTTTAGGATATGCTTTAAGTCCAATAGATCTTATTCCGGATTTTATTCCGATTTTAGGTTATCTGGATGATCTTTTAATTCTTCCTGTATTAATAACTCTTTCAATTAAATTGATCCCACATGAAATTATGGAAGAATCAAGGGAAAAAGCTATAAATCAACCATTACAACTAAATAAAAACTGGTTTTTTGCTATAGGGTTTATAATAGTATGGATAGTGGTGGTAGCAACTATTGTTGTTTACTGTCACTTTTTTTATACCAAAATTCAAAGATAGTTAGAGCCAAGAAATCAAATAATATGATTTCCTTAAACCACCCCTGGTTAAAATTAATCAAAACAATTTCAGAAAGTTGTAATAACTTAGAATGACCAATTTATTTACGATTGGTCATTCTATTTTACAAGGTGTAAATAAACCTGACACATGTGCTGGTGTTGTCAAATGTTTTTACAGACTCCTTTTTTAAATTTTTTCAATATGTTATTGCTTGTACGCTTTTGCCTTGCCACTTGGCATGTATCTTGATACTCAGGAGATGATATTAATGAAAAAGTGTAGACTGGAAAAAATACAATGGAACATTCTTCAACTGAGCGGAAAGCATTTTACAATGTATTGAACAGAAAAATAACTATCTTGATACTTGTAGTTTCATTTTTCCCAATGCTGTTAACCACAGGCATTCTTTTTTATCGATTTCACCTGACCTATACTGAAAAAATTCAGGCCCATATTTCAGAACTGGTTCAAAAGCATAGTCAGAATATTGATAGCTTTTTGTCGGAAAAATTAGGAAACATCCGGTATATGGCCCAGCAGTTTGACAGCAGTCAACAAGTCCCAAAGATATTTCTGCAGCAGCATCTGGCATTATTAAAAAATGAATATGGGGATGTGTTTACTGATTTGGGAATGATCAATGAAAAGGGTATACAGTTCGCGTATGAAGGGCCGTTCAAATTTGAAAATGCTGATTATTCAAGTGCGGATTGGTATATAAAAGCAATGGAGAGACCTTCTTTTATCAGTGATGTGTTTGCCGGGTTAAGGGGACACCCCCATTTTATTATTGCCGTAAAGGTCAAATCCAATGGGTCTGATTATATTTTACGATCCACTATTAATTTTGGTGCATTTAACTCCCTGGTGGAAAAAATCCAGATCGGAAAAACCGGGCTCGCCTTTCTTGTGAATAGTAAAGGTGAGCTGCAAACTCAAACCAAGGTGGGTCTTAAAGAGTCAATTATTACATCAATGTTGGATCGAAGCTGTTATAAAGATAATGAAACAATTTTTGCCAAAAGAGAGGATGCCTCGGGAAATAAATTTTTATGCGTGACATCCATGCTGAAGAATATCGACTGGATAATGGTATTTCGCCAGGATATAAAGGATGCTTTCCATGATTTATGGAAAATACAGATTCTCACCCTGGTCATATTTATTCTATGTTGTGTTGCAATTCTTTCTGTTGCATTTGTTCTGCCACGTAATATTGTAAAACTTATTTCGAAATCTGACAAAAAAACCGAGGTCATGAACAAACAGGTGGTGGAAAGCGGGAAACTGGCCACCATTGGAGAACTTGCAGCAGGCATTGCCCATGAAATAAATAATCCCGTTGCCATCATGGTTGAAGAGGCCGGCTGGATTGAGGATCTCCTTGAAGAAGAAGATCTAAAGGAATGTGAGAATCTTAATGAATTCATCCGGGCGCTGCGCCAGATCAATACCCAGGGAAAAAGATGTAAAGAGATTACCCATAAGCTGCTCAGCTTTGCCAGAAAAACCGATTCCACTGTCAATGATGTTCAGATTAACGATGCCATCAGGGAAATTGTTTCTCTTAGTGCTCAAATGGCCAAGTATAACAAAGTAATCATTGAAACATCCCTGGATGAAGGCATTCCCTATATCAGAATATCTCCTTCGGAACTGCAGCAGGTGATTCTTAATTTTTTCAACAATTCCATTGATGCCATGGAAAAAACCGGGGGGACCATTAAGGTCGAAACCAAGGTCAGCAAGATTGAAAAAAATCATGTGGTGATTTCCATAGAAGATAACGGGCCTGGTATCCCTAAAGATAATCTTGACAGGATATTTGATCCATTTTTTACAACAAAGGCAGTGGGAAAAGGTACAGGGCTTGGACTTTCCATATGTTACGGCATTATTCAGAAAATGGGAGGAAAAATAGATGTCCACAGTCAGGTGGGTGGTGGAACCAAATTCAGGATATGGATACCGTTTCAGGAAGATATAATAGAAAATAAAGATAATGAGAAAGAATCATAAAATTAAGGAGAATAAACATGAACAAGATTAAATTATTGCTCGTAGATGATGAAAAACCGTTTCTGGATACCATTACCAAACGTCTTGAAAAAAGAGAGTTAAAGGTATCTGCCGTTTACAGCGGACAAGAAGCATTGGTCGAACTTGAGAATAATAAATCCTTTGAGGTGGTGGTCCTTGACGTAAAAATGCCGGGTATGGATGGCATAGAGACTTTGGTTGAAATCAAAAAAAAGTTTCCCCTGGTAGAAGTGATCATGCTGACCGGTCATGCCACTGTTGAAACGGCAATTGACGGGATGAAGCTGGGCGCATTTGATTATCTTATGAAACCCTGTGACATTGATGCGCTGGTGTCCAAGGTCAATGAGGCTGTAGAAAAGAAAAGAAAACATGATGAAAAAATTATAGAAGCCCGGATGAAGGAAATTTCAGGCCGGATGGTTTAAACAAAAGAGGGATGTCATGATCCGAAATAGTAAAGAGGAGAATATCATAAATGTCCTGCTTGTTGATGATGAAAAAGGGTATGTAAATGTCCTGTCCAACAGGCTGTCAAAGCGAGGTATTCACACTACTAAAGCATTTTCCGGTACTGAGGCCATACAGATCCTACGCAAAAATGATTTTGATGTGGTGGTTCTGGATTTAAAAATGGAGGACATGAATGGTATTGAAGTTTTAAAGATAATGAAAAAAATGGCACCTGAACTACCTGTGATTTTTTTGACGGGACATGGTTCACAGGAAGCAGCTATGGAAGGAATCTCCTTAGGCGCATTTGATTACCTGACCAAACCCTGTGAGCTGATGGAGTTGATTGAAAAAATTAAACAGGCCTACCAGTATCAGTTAGAGAAATCAAAAGGATCTCAGATAGAATAGTATTTAGATTGAATAACTATTATTGAACAATACCTGACGGTTGAGGAGAAAACATGTTTTATAGAACAAATGGATTTAAACTCTGTATGGCGTTATTAGTTGGTGTGATCGTCTTCCTGCTGCCAAGGCCGGAAGGAACACAATTCAAAGTTACAGGCGATGCAGGTCAAATACTTGTGCAGAATGTGAAGGAACATTTTGTTGTTGTTCCTGATGAAAAAACTGGAAACAAATCATATATTTTAAAAGCAAAGGCCCCTGGGTCATTGGAAGCCAGTGTAAAATTTTTAAATCAAAAAGCAATTGATCTAAATCTGGACACGGTTCAAGTGGATTATGTTGATGGGCTTTCACCTAAGGCAAAACGATTTTTAGCAATTCTTGCAGTTCTTGTGATATTATTTGTCATCGAGCCCATCCCCCTGGAAATAACGGCTGTCTTACTCGGGGTTTCTCTGGTTATCATGCAGGTTACTGATGTAAAAAATGCCTGGGCACCTTATATGCACCCAGTGGTCATTTTTATCATGTGTTGCCTTATTTTTGCCATTTCCCTTGACAAGGCCGGAATAACAAAACGGCTGGGGTATTATATTATCAAAAAAGCCGGGAACAGTGTTACCCGGTTTACTTTTATTATAGCCATAGGTCTTGGGCTTGCCTCATCTTTTATGCATGATGCCGCTGCCTGTGCCATAGGGATTGTGACCATGCTGCCCCTGATGCG
>JAQICW010000107.1 GCA_027858355.1 Desulfobacula sp. | reverse complement strand
CATTATGGCTAATAATAATTATCCTGCGGACTTCATATTTCAAAACTTGATGATTCAAAACGCAATTATCCACCAAAGCTATGTTTACAATGTTAAAAAACTGCTCTTTTTGGGTTCTTCCTGTGTTTATCCAAAACATTGCCCACAACCCATGAAAGAAGCATATCTCATGACAGGTCCTCTTGAGCCCACCAATTCTTCCTATGCCATTGCTAAAATTTCAGGCATTGAAATGTGCTGGGCATACAACAGACAATATCAAACACAGTTTATTCCTGTTATGCCAACAAACACATTCGGTCCAAACGATCATTATGGCCTCGAAACTTCCCATGTTTTACCTGCATTAATCCGTAAATTCCACGAAGCAAAAGAAAGAAATGAAGACTCTGTTACGATATGGGGAACAGGATCGCCAAAAAGAGAATTTATTCATGTTGATGATATTGCGGATGCCTGTGTTTTTATAATGAACAAAAAATTTAATAAAAAAGAGTATCTAAGAAACCCTCTTTTTAACATTGGGACAGGGAAGGATATTTCCATTAAAGATCTTGCTTATCTGATAAAAGATATCTCTGGTTTTAAAGGAAACCTTTTGTTTGACTCATCCAAGCCCGACGGAACGCCGCAAAAACTCCTTGATATGTCAAGAATGCAACATGTTAATTGGACTGCAAAAATATCACTTAGCGACGGAATAGAACAGGTATATAAAATTTATAAAAGCAACTCATGATAGTTAACAATACGGTTTTCTTATTTTTTTTATGATTATATCCTTTTTAAGAAGAATAGATAATAATTGAAATCATCTATTAACATCCACTCCTCCGGCTTCAAACGGTACTTCGCCAACACCTCATGGCTCATGGGCCACCGTGTATTGAGCATGGTTGTCGCGCTTTTTGTTGGTGTCTATGTTGCCCGGTATTTAGGACCGGAACAATTTGGGCTTTTAAGTTATGCAGGCAGTTTTGTCGGCCTGTTTACTGCGCTGGCAACCTTGGGGCTTGATAGCATCATGGTGCGGGAACTGGTTAAGACCCCTGAACGTAGGGATGAACTGCTTGGCACCGCCTTCTGGCTGAAAGCAGGCGGCGCAATTTTGATGTGGGCAGGCATTGCCGCTGCAATCCCGTTTACCAATAACGATACTCAAACCAACATCCTGATTGTTATCATCGCCTTTGCAGTCATCTTTCAGGCTTTTAATGTCATTGATTTTAATTATCAGGCAGAAGTAAAATCCAAGTATGTAGTGTATTCCCAACTTGTTCAGCTTGTGATTTCTTCCATAATTAAACTTGTACTTATATTGATATCAGCCCCGCTTTTATGGTTTGCGTGTGTCTTTCTGTTCGATGCAGTGGTGCATGCGGTTGGATTGACTGCCATGTATCTGAAGAACACCGGAAAGGTGTGGTATTGGAAGTGGCGATGGCAAACGGCAAAAGTATTATTAAAGGATTCCTGGCCGCTGATCTTGTCAGGCATAGCGATTTCGATTTATTTGAAAATTGATCAAGTTATGATAAAGGAGATGCTTGATGCCAAACAGGTAGGGCTTTATGCGGCAGCGGTAAGATTGAGTGAAGCCTGGTATTTTGTGCCAATGGCAATCACGTCGTCTGTTTATCCGGCTATTATCAACGCCAAAAAACAGAGTGAAGAGCTTTATTATCAAAGATTGCAGAAACTCTATGATCTGATGGTCTGGCTCGCAGTGGCTATTGCCCTGCCCACAACTTTTCTGGCCCCTTGGGTAATCAAGGTGTTGTATGGGGAGGCGTTCTTGCCGGCAGCAGGAGTTTTGAGTATTCATATTTGGGCAGGGGTGGTTGTGTTTTTGGGGGTTGCGAGTGGGAAATGGTTTCTTACAGAAAATTACATCAAGAAGAATTTATATCGCACATCTCTTGGAGTGGTAATCAATATTGTTTCGAATTTAATGTTAATTCCATTGTATGGTATATATGGAGCCGCAATAGCTACGCTTTTAGGACAACTATCTGCAGATTTATTATATGATTTTTTTGATAAACAAACCTATCCTTCACTAAAATTGAAGATACATGCATTAAATCCGTTTAATTTTTATTTATGGAAACATATAGTATCATTCATGCTTGCATTAAGGAAAAACCAACGATGAATTTGCATAACAACAATGATGATCATGGCATTTACAGTACAAAATATCAGTTAAGCCTCAAAGGCTTACTGAAATTTGAATTCATTAGTCTTTACGGTAGGCTGTTGATGAATAAAAAACCTAAATTGTCCAATGATAACAATTTATTACATTTAGGCTGTGGTTCTCATAAATTTGACGGATGGATAAATGCTGACTTTTACTCTGGTATAAAATTTTGGAAAAAACATAAAAATAGGCCTGATTGGATGCTTGATTTACGTTATCCGCTGAATTGTGATGACAATGTTTGGGACGGTGTTTTTTCTGAGCATACGCTCGAACATTTATATCCAAATCAGGCTCTGTCTTTGCTTAAAGAGCTTTACAGGGCTATGAGAGAAGGGGCATGGCTCAGAATAAGTGTTCCTGATCTTGCAAAATATGTCGATTATTATTGTGATAAGCAGGCAAATGAGACTTTTAAAAAGTGGCCGACAGGCTGCGAGGCAATTCGATCTCTGACACAAAATTGGATCCATTTGTCTGTATGGGATAACAATTTACTATCACTGTTTTTAAAAGAAGCAGGGTTTACAAATATCCAGAAAGTTGAATTTAGAGAAGGGACTGATTCTAAATTATTCAAGGATAATGAAGAGCGAAGCTGGGAATCTTTCTATATGGAAGCTCAAAAAATATAACAGGATCATAAATTATGAAAAAAACCCTAATAACAGGCGGGGCCGGTTTTCTCGGCTCCCATCTCTGTGAAAAACTGCTCAATCTTGGTCATGAAGTCATCTGCGTTGATAACTTCTATACCGGGGGCAAACAAAACATCGCTCATCTCATGGGTAATCCAAATTTTGAGGTTATCCGGCACGATGTAACTTTTCCGCTCTATGTTGAAGTGGAGGAGATTTACAATCTGGCATGCCCTGCAAGCCCGATTCACTACCAGCATGATCCTGTGCAAACCACCAAAACAAGCGTGCACGGCGCTATCAATATGCTGGGATTGGCAAAACGCACTAAAGCGAAGATTTTCCAGGCATCAACATCTGAAGTGTATGGCGATCCGGAGGTACATCCCCAGCCGGAAAGCTATTGGGGCAGGGTAAACCCTACTGGCATCCGCTCCTGTTATGACGAAGGCAAGCGATGTGCCGAGACGCTGTTTTTCGATTATCACCGCCAGCACAAGCTGGATATCAAGGTGGTTCGAATTTTCAATACTTACGGCCCAAATATGCACCCAAACGATGGACGGGTAGTCTCCAACTTTATTGTTCAGGCGCTGAAAAATGAAGATATTACCGTTTATGGCGAGGGCAGCCAGACCCGCAGCTTCTGCTATGTGGATGACCTGATCGATGGGTTTGTTCTGATGATGAATTCAAAACAAGGGTTTACAGGGCCGGTGAATATGGGCAATCCAGATGAATTCACCATTCTGGAACTGGCGGAAAAAGTCATTGATATTACCGGCAGCCGGTCAAAAATTATCCATAAACCTCTACCCAGTGATGATCCAAGACAGAGAAAACCTGACATTACCCTGGCAAAACAGGAATTGGACTGGGAGCCTAAAATCAAGCTGGAAGATGGACTGGTAAAGACTATTGGGTATTTTGAAAACCTGCTCATGAGCCAAAGTTAGAAAAAAATTGTCAAAACTGGAACTGATTATTTTTCATGCAACAAATACTTAACCCAACACACAGAATCAGAGATCCTATCTACGGGTATATCTGGCTGACAGACACTGAACTGGAATTGGTGGATACTCCTGTTTTTCAGCGTTTGCGCAGGATTAACCAATTGGCCCTTACCAAATACGTTTATCCAACGGCCGAGCATTCTCGTTTTGTGCATTCCCTCGGGGTTGTGCAGGCTGCTACGAATATATTTTATGAGGTGCTCAGATTCAACCCGGATATTTTCAATAATGACGAACAAGAATTGCAAAAGCAATTGCAAATAGTGCGCTTTGCTGCTTTGCTTCACGATATTGGACACATGCCCTTTTCCCACGCCGCAGAGCAGGTTTTTCTTGGCAACGATTTTACACATGAAGATATCAGCAAGTACATTATTCAAAATAATCCGAGCATATCGAAGAAGCTTGAAAAGAATGGAATAAAGCCTCAAATAGTTGCCAGCCTGCTGAAAGGCAAGCCCCTTAAAGAATATGCTTTATTGAAAAAATTTATTTCAGGTGAATTTGACGCTGATAGGGCTGATTTTCTGTTACGTGATTCATACTTTTGTGGTGTTAAATATGGCGAATACGATTATATCCGCTATGCAGGATCATTCAGAATCATACCAGGTAAAGACAAGCAAGCAGTGTTTGCCATTGAAAAAGGAAACCTGCATGCAGTAGAAGCGTTTTTGCTTGCCAGGTACCTTTATTATTTACAAGTTCCTTTTCACAGAACCAGAAGGGGGTTTGATCTTGTTTTAGAACGTTATTTCAATGACCTGTGGGAACGTGGAGAACTTCCGGAATCAGGGATTAAAATTGATGATTCCAAGATTGACATTGATTTTGATCGGTTTCAATTGTTCGATGATTATACTGTGTTTGAACAAATTAAAAAGGACGTGGCTCAGAAAAATCCATGGGCGTTAATTTTGATGCGCCAGGACAGGTTGCATCCGGTATTTGATACTGAAAGAAATGATAAAGGGAACGAAAATGACTTTTATGATCTGCAGGAACGACTTGCAAGATATGGCCTGAAAGAAAACCAGGATTTTTTTTGTTTCAGCAAAGAGGTTGCAGTCCATAAAATTCTTGAAAATTCTGATGAGATGGGGGAAGGTTCTTATGCGGTTATGGACAAAGCTGAAGGTAATAAGCTGATTGGTACAATACTTGACCATTCTTCTCTTCTAATTTCTACTAAAAAGAATTCTGCATATATCCGCCGCATTTATCTTACGTCAAGCGCCCGGGAGAAAGCAAAGCAAGTCCTTTCTCAGTTTAGAAATGACCTGGATGCCAGAGAGAAAAGAAAACAAGGAGGAAAATAATGACTGTAGAGAGATCAAATCAAATATTCAAACACGTTTTGGCCTGGATGCACAAAAAGAACATTGAGACAAGCAAAATAGCCATGCAGAAGACGCTTTTCTTTTTAAAAGAAGAAGGTATTTCAATGCGTTTTGAGTTTGATGCCTATACCTATGGACCTTTTTCCAAAGAGATTATGGACGCGGCAAAAGAACTGGAATCTGCAGGGGAAATAACTGTCAGTCATAGCGATTACAAGTTGGCCACATCTTTTTCCGACACATTGCCTAAAAACGAAAGTAAGAAATTAGATAAAAAATTAAACAAATTTTCCAGCTTGAT
>JAQICW010000627.1 GCA_027858355.1 Desulfobacula sp. | reverse complement strand
CGATAGTCAAATCTTTTTCTCTTACGGTTTTTCCTTGAACGGGCAGACATTGAAAATTCTGAATGAGAGAGCATAGATTTTAGTTGTACAAGAAGAACGAAGTTCCGCTCCTTTTTTTTTAAAGACCTGAAAAATGCTCGGTTGCTAATTACTTCATCGATAGTCAATTGTGCCTGACAGTTTCGAGAACATGGACAAGGTTGTATTCAAAAAAGATTCAACGGCCTTTTCCTCGTCTGTAATGCTGAATTTCGGGTCTTCATTATTGTCGGGGGTTTCGATTTGAGCAATGGATTCTGTGATGTCAGGACTGTCATTGCAATACTCTTCTAACAAATATTCGAATGCGTCATTTATTTCACGAATATAAAGTGGAGATTTTGCCAATGCTATTCCTTTTAACTCAATTAAGTCTTGAATAAACAACTATGAAAGGTTATTAAACTATGACAATAAAAAATGCAACTTTTTTATTTCACCTTAAGCCCCCTTTTGCCTTTCACGCCCCCGTTTGTTTGCATTCAAGAGTATGCCGGTTAAAGGTCCCAAACTGTACAGACCCTTCTTCATGCCTGTCAGTTTCCTTGAGCTTGTTCCATCACGATGTTCTACCGTTCGGTAGTGCCTAAAAAAAGAGACATCATTGGTCGTCGTTTCTATCCTGAGGATGATGCAGTGTTTATCATACATTTTTATTGAAGTGGACCCCATTCTAAATTTGATGCACGTTCCCTCTATCCTTGTAGAAAAATTATTGCCCATTTCATCTTGATATTGTGGAGTAAGTTTTCGACCAAGAAAGGTGGCGATGTTTTCCGGTTTGACTGAGTGAATAGCAGTGCGGGTTAAATTTTCATAAATCGATTTCAAATCTTCTTGACGTTTAAAAATAATATCTGTCGCATACTCAACTTGCATGATACTCCAATGATAACCCATAGGGAAATGTTTGATAACGGGGCAATAATAATTTGCAAATTCATTTAGCTTTTCATGAATCTGAACAATATTTAGACCATCACTGATTTTTTGAGCAGACTCGAACGATTCTGTTTTCATGATTGCGTTGTCCCGTATTACACTTTGAATGCCTTTTTGTTTCATAGCAGAATCAAGGACATTGTGACCATTAAAGTAAATTTGTAATCGAAACGGACACCATGTGGGAACCCTGACATAACAAAGCCCCATGTCCTCATCAATGAAATAAAAATAATAATGTAAACATTTTCCCTGTGCTGACTTCAGATATGTTTTGCCAGTCTTTTTATTGTGCCAGGGTTTGTATGAAGGACAAGACTCCATGGCCGAAATAATATGAACAAGCCCAGAATGAGTACCTCTTTCCTCAATGATGTTTTTAATTATTTTTTCTTTCCGAATAGTCCTCTTTGGGATAAATTGAATCTTGATTCCATTATTTAAAGCTATTTCCTCAGCATTGTTTCGGACTTCATCTTTGAAAGGAGCAGCAAATATTGGATAATCAAAAATTCTTATTTTATTTGCGTAAAGATAACTGGTCATTCCTTTTGCATAACAGATTCCTGGAATGGTACCTTGAATAATGACACGATCATAACAATGCAAAACGCCAGATATTTGTTTGGAGTATCGTTCTGTAAAAAGCATAATTGACCTCCTTTGGGTAGGCACGGTTTCTAGTGGAGGTTTGATTGCCTTGTAAATAGCGTATTTTTTGATCATTTTTTACAAACTCTTACCGAACGGAATGTCTGGAACAGCAACTGTCTGAGGGAGCGAAGCGAACGAGTTTTGCTGTTCAAATGAAGTGAGGGTAGAGTTTGTAAAATGATCAAAATCAGCGATTGCAAGGTGATCAGACCGGAACGGGTATTGACCAAATCCTTATAATTGGATATTCATTATACATTCGCTAATTATTAAATGGAACCTTTTTGGTTCTGGCTTGTCCAGGTTAGGTTATAGACTATAGACTCCTTGAAGACTACAAGGTTGATAGGCCATAGGCCCGGGGGAAGTGGGGTGGAAAACTCACCTTAACTGCCGCTGTAACTTTAAAGTGCATCTCCATTTTGGTTAAAGAAATAACAGTCTTCTGTTTTTATGCCCAGAGTAATTGTCTCTCCGCGTTTAAAGTGAAACAGGGGGGGCAGTCGTGCCGCCAAGGTTGACTTGCCGCAGCAGTATATCGACTTTTTTTGGGCTTTTGAGAGCTTTGAAAGGTCTGGAACCAGTTTCTCCATAATAGACTCTGGAAAAGGATTAACCGGTATCTCAAAATAGACAATCAATTCATGGCCCATTTCTTCGATATGAGATATTGTCACCTCCAAATGTTGTGATTTCGGAACATCATCAGGGGAAACAAAAGATTCCGGCCGCAACCCGATAACCAGCCCTTTATCTTTAAATTCTTTTTTCCATCCAGGAATTTCTTTGGGAATTGTCAAATGAATTCCACCCAGATCAAACCCTGGTTTTTCTGATTGCTTATTGGAAACCGTTGTCCACAAAAGATTCATACTGGGGCTGCCGATGAAGGTTGCAACAAAAACATTCGACGGATGCATGTAGATCTCCTGGGGATTGCCGACTTGCTGCAGAACGCCTTCCTTGATAACGACAAGGCGATCACCCATTGTCATTGCTTCAATCTGGTCATGTGTCACATAAATCGTGGTTGTACCCAGCCGTTTCTGAAGATGGGTAATCTCGCCACGCATCTGTACCCTTAATTTGGCATCCAGGTTGGACAGGGGTTCGTCCATCAGAAAGACATCCGGTTCTCTGACCAATGCTCTTCCCATGGCAACGCGCTGACGTTGTCCCCCGGAGAGTTGACTCGGCTTATAGTCCAGGTATCTACCTAATCTCAAAAGATCTGCTATTTTCTGCACCCGTCTACGAATTCGTGATGTTTTGATTTTCATCATCTTGAGAGGGAAAGCAAGGTTGTTATGGACCGTCATGTGAGGATAAAGTGCATAATTTTGAAAGACCATGGCGACGTCCCGTTGTTCAACTGGCAGGTGACTCATTGGCTTTCCCTTCAGCAGGATCTCTCCTGAAGATTGGATTTCTAAACCGGCCACCATACGCAAAAGTGTAGATTTTCCGCATCCTGACGGCCCCACAAGTACGATCATTTCACCATCTTTGACGTGAAGCGTAAAATTGCGAACAGCGTGCATGCCATTGTTGAATATCTTATTTACACCTTTAAAATCTATTGTCGCCACAGGAAATCACCCTTTCGTCCCGGCCATGGCAATGCCCTGGATAAAACCTTTCTGAAAAACCAGAAAAATGATCAGAACCGGAAGAATCATTAGCGTGCAAAACGCCATGATGTCACCCCATTGAACCGGCTTGTTTGCCGAAAAAAAGCCTAAAGCCACCGGCAAAGGCTGGTAGTCTGGACCATAGGTGACCATCAATGGCCAGAGAAAAAAGCCCCAATGCAGAAGAAAAGTGAGAATCGCTACTGATGCGAATGCTGGCCTCGCAAGTGGTACGATAATATAGATATAAATTTTTAAGGGACTTGCCCCGTCCATCCGGGCAGCTTCATCAAGCTCTTTTGGTAGGCTGTTGAAGAATGTATAAAAAAGGTAAATAGAAAATGGATTTGCTATAAACGGTATAATCTGTGCCTGGTAACTATTTGTCCAGCCTAACAAGGTCATTTCAAAAAACAATGGTACAGCCACTGCCTCATAGGGGACAACGAGGATGGCAATAATCACGGCAAGCACAGCCTTCCGTCCGTACCACTTCAGACGGGATAAGGCATAACCTGCCATACTATTGACAATTAGACCGACAAAGACAATGGAACCGACAATGAATACCGAATTCCACAAAAAGTGCAGAAAATCAAGCTGCCCAAGGACAGATCGATAGTTTGACAATGTTACTTCCCGGGGAAAGAAAGCCCTGATACCAATACCCTGAACCAGGATCTGATCGTCAGGTTTGAAACTTGCTACGATCATAAATATTACCGGGGTCACAAAAACAATTGTGATAAGAATCAATAAAGTATATGAGAGAAATCGCTTCAGCATTATAGGATCTCCCGGCACTGCTTTATTCCATAATGTTGAATCATTGCAATGATCCAGACAAAGATGAAAAAGATGACAGTCATGGAAGAACCAAGTCCGATCTGGTTTCGTTCTCTGGACGCCTGGTATACTTCATACATCATGGTTGCCGTTGCATTTTCAGGTCCACCCTGGGTCAGTATCCAAACCTGATCAAAAAGTCGGAAGGAGAGAATAGTGGTTACCACTGCAACAAAAATCAGGCCATTCCGAAGCTGCGGGAGTGTAATATACCAGAATCTGGACCACTTGCCTGCCCTGTCTATACGCGCAGCCTCATAAAGCGTTTCCGAAATACTTTGTAAGGCGGCCAGCAGAATAACCATTTGAAAACCAACCCCCTGCCATATTGATATCACCATGATACAGGGGAGCGCGTAATATTTATTGTGTAAAATTCCAATATTCGCATTCCAAAGTCCAGCCGATAATAGTTCAAGAATCTGGTTCATTACCCCGGTTTGCCCCGGAGCAAAAATCAGCCCCCATACAATGGAAACCAGTGCCATGGGATAAATAACCGGCATAAAAAAAAGGGTTCTGAAAACAATCATACCCTTAAGTCGCTGATTGACCAGGAGAGCAAAGATCAATGCCAGGATGATTTGTAATGGAACAACAACAGCAGTGAATATCACATTGTTCAGCATCGCCCGTGGAAAATCAGAAATTGTGAACAGGCTGACATAGTTATCAAACCCCACCCAGCGAACCGGCAATGGTGAATTTAATTGATAGCTGGTTAAGCTTAAGATGACGGATAGGATGAAAGGTGCCACCATAAAAAGGAACAGACAGGCGATAGCGGGCAAGGACATTGACCAGGCAGCTACAGAGTCCTTTGTACTTTGTGAAAGTGCCATCTTAAGATCCCTTATCTCTATTTTTTGTCGGGAAAGCGGTAGCCTTCATTTTGTTTAATTGTCTCGTCAATGATCTGGACAGCTCGGTCAAGTGCTTTCTCAACATCAGCACCATCCAGTATGTTGATCATTGTTTCCTGGAATACTGACGTAATAACAGGATAGGCCGGAGTCTTTGCCCTTGGTACCGCACATGTGCGCAATTGCGCAACAAAAAGGGAAAGCATTCCCTGGGCTTGATACAACTCTGATTTTGCGACCGCTGTTTTTGTTCCAGGCACTGCACCGTTTGCTTTGATAATTGCAAGCACTTCCTGATCGCGTAACAAGAATTCAAGGAATTTTCCTGCTGCTTTGGGAGTCTTGCAGTTCCTGGTAATTGCCCAGCACCACGTTCCCATGGCAGTACGGGTTCCGCTGCCAAAATCCGGCAGGGGTATCAGATTAAGATGTTCACCTATGGCATCACTATATCGAGGATATTCCCAATGGCCCACCCAGGACAAGGCCACCCGTTTGTTAATGAATGCCCGTCCATCTGTGTTCGGTGCAATGTATCCTTTTTGCATCCAATCCTGGAAATGCTGAAGCACAGCAACAGCAACCTTGGAATTGAGCACATTGTCAGCAGACTGGTAATTGACCGTGTTAATTAGTCCGGCGCCTCCGCTGATCAATGCTGGATAAAATCCGTATGTCCACCATTCTCCCTTATAATCCTGTTTTATGTCCAGAGCATATCCTGGTTTTCCATTTTGTTTGTTTTGCTCTGAAAGTTGTTTGAGCAAATCACTGAATTCATCAACAGACCATGCATCAGCGATACCTTTAGGGATTCTGGCATCAACCGCCTTGAGCATTTCAAGGTTTCCATAGAGTGCCAATCCTGAATCAAAAGTGCCCACTGAATATAGTTTGTCCTGATATGTGCCCTGCTCAATAATTGAAGGGAGAAGAGAAGAACGGATTTCAGGGGAAATCAGGCTTTCAAGAGGTTTAAAATATCCTTTCCAAACATAATTTGCCAGCAAAGGACCATCAAACTCCAGGATTTCCGGAAGTTTACCTGCAATCGCGGCAGACTGAACTTGCGTGTTATAATTCCCTTCTGCAATTTCAACCAAATCAATTCTAATTTCCTGTTGAGACTGGTTGAAGCTTTCCACCTGTTCCTGAATTGTTTTCCACTCCTCCGGTTTGCCATGATGCGCCCAGGCACTAACTACTTTTCTGTTTTCAGGTGTCCTGGTTTTTTCTTGTGTTTCATCCGGCTTTTCCGGACATCCGTAAAGAACTGATATAATCAGACAAGTGCTTAAAAGCCAAATTGTCTTTTTGACAATTTCCATCGCCTCTAACCTTTTGAAAAATTGAATAGAATTTTTTATGGTATCAATGTGTTATATGAACTCAACCCATATCATAATATTGTTATAATTATATTTAGAGTTATGGATGTCAAGCAAGTTATCAAATTGACAATAACTACAAAATCATGATATTTAAGCGCACCAGTTTGATTTTTTTTAAAAGGAGTATTTTTGTTTAAGAGATTATAAGATATTGTGTCAATCGTTGCCGACAAAAGGGACTACTAATTCGGTGGCAGTTTGATTTTAATTTAGTCCAGATCAAAATTAATA
>JAQICW010000731.1 GCA_027858355.1 Desulfobacula sp. | reverse complement strand
AATGAATGATGTCGATAGTATAAAAAAGGAATCATCCAGAAAAAACCCACTAAACCTTGATGAAATTAAAATCTTTCTGGAAGTCGTACCCGTATATTACAAACCGCTGTTTATGTTTTAAAAAAAAGCTGGATAATGTTGAGGCATCAGGAGCAGATATACTTGTAACAGACTGCCCTGGCTGCGTCATGCAATTGAAAGGCGGCCTTGACAAGCGGCAAAGCCCTGTCAAAGTACTCCATCTTGTTGAGCTGCTGGCCAAAAAAAAATAGTGAACAAACCATTCATCTGGCGAAATCATTGATCTGGAGATGGGCAAAGATCCCTGGTATTTGACGGTAGGTAAAACACCCCTTGAAAGGATCCACAAATTGCTGTCAAAGCTTGATTCCATAAGGGTTTGCAAAGATAAGGGTTCCCTGGTTTCCAAGGTGGCGGATGACCAGTTCCACAAATATGTGGAACTGGTAGAGCCTATTTTCAAAAAACTCCCGAAACCCTTGAAATGGCTGTCTTTTTTGACGAATGACTTGATTTTATTAACCGACATTCCCTTAAAAGTTCAAAAAGCATCGGTAAAACTTGACTTGAACAAAGCACAAACAAAAAAAATGTTTGCAAAACAGCGCCTAATTTGGTTTAATTCCAGTTTTAGATTGTTTACTCAGGACGTTAGAATTAAAGGAAAAATGTTTGGACATTGATATTAAAGGGATTGTGATCATTTGCGGCAACTATGGTAGCGGCAAATCTGAAATCGCCGTAAACCTTGCGGTACAATCCAGATTAAAAGGGATGGAAGTTAAAATCACGGACCTTGATCTTGTCAATCCCTATTTCAGATCCAGGGAAGCAAGGGTTGCCCTTGAAAGAATAGGCGTTCAGGTGGTACTTCCCGACCGTCAATACATGCATGCCGATCTGCCCATTCTCGCCCCGGCCGTGGCAGGCATGATCCAGCAGCCGGCTGAACTGACCATCCTGGATGTTGGTGGCGATGACGTGGGTGTGACTGTATTGGCAGCCCTTGGAAATTATTTGAAACAAAAAACAGTCCATATGCTCCAGGTAATAAACCTGTTCAGACCAAATACCGGAACGGTTGAAGGCTGTCTTAAAATAAAACAGGAGATTGAAGCATCTTCAAAAATGAAAATCACAGGACTTGTGTCCAATGCCAACCTTATTGACGAAACCACTCCCGAACATATTTACAAGGGATATGATCTTGTCAAGGAGGTGGCAAAAGCCACTGGTCTTAAAATTGAATTTATAACGGCTTCGTCCCAGATGATACCAAAGCTTGATATGGACCGGTTTCATTGTCCGGTATTAACCATTGACAGGACCTTGGTGCCACCCTGGAAAAAGCCTTTGATAATTTAAGGAGTATTTTAAATGACGTACGAACATATTATTGATTCTGATCGGTGCAAAGGATGCGGGCTGTGTGTCAACTTTTGCCCCAAAAAAGTCCTTGAGATCACGGATAAGGTAAATGCAAAAGGACATTTCCCCGTGTTTCAGGCAAGACCTGAAGATTGTATTCACTGCACAATGTGCTGTATCATGTGCCCGGATGTAGCCATCAGTATTGTTGAAACCATGACGGCAGACGTAAATTAAAGGATAAATATAATGGCAAAAGTTTTAATGAAAGGGAATGAAGCAATAGCTGAAGCAGCCATCAGAGCAGGCTGTATAAATTATTTTGCATATCCTATCACCCCCCAGTCTGAAGTTGCCGAATACCTGGTAAAAAGACTGCCCGAAGAGGGCGGGGTTTTCCTCCAGGGAGAAAGCGAAGTGGCCGTAGGGTATATGATCTTTGGTGCAGCAGCTGCAGGGGAACGTGTCATGACAACCTCTTCTTCCCCTGGTATCAGCCTTATGAGCGAGGCCATCTCCTATATTGCGGCGGCCAATTGTCCTGCTGTTTTTGTCAATATCGTCCGGGGCGGTCCAGGTCTTGGCGGAATTCTGCCCTCCCAGGCGGATTATTTACAGGCCACCAAAGGCGGAGGCCACGGGGATTACCATCTTTTAGTCCTGGCACCGGACGGAGTTCAGGAAGCAGTTGAAATGACCATGCAGGCATTTACCCTGGCTGAAAAATACCGGGGACCTGTCATGATCCTGGGAGACGGCCTCATAGGCCAGATGATGGAACCCGTCGAGTTTCCCGATAATCTGAAAACCGAGCCCTCCAACAAAGACGACTGGGCCACAAACGGCATGGATACTCGGAAAAGCAAGAAAAGAAACCTGGTTAGATCTTTATTTCTGGATCCCACAGAACTCAATAACAACAACCTGGCCCTGAAAGCCAAATACATTCAGATGAAAAAAGAGGAGATCCAGTTTGAAGCTTACAACACAGATGGGGATTACAAGGTGCTTATAACAAGCTTTGGCACCATGAGTCGCGTGTGCAGGACAGCCATTGATCTTTTAAAGGAAGAAGGCATTGAAGTGGCCATGTTAAGACCCAAAACCGTTTTCCCCTTTCCGGAACAGGCAGTCTTTGATGCTGCCACCAAGGAAAGCTGTAAAGCCGTCATCAGTATTGAAATGAACATGGGACAAATGGTGGAAGATGTTGAAAGATGCGTCAAAGGCCAGCGGCCCGTTGAATTTTATGGCGAATGCGGCGGAGACATACCGTCACCGGAAAAGATCATCGAAATTATCAAAGCAATGATATAGGAGCATATAATGGGAAAAGCATTTTCAAAGCCAAAAGCCCTCAGCGACACTATGACGCATTACTGCCCGGGCTGCACCCACGGCATTGTACACAGGCTTGTTGCAGAAGTTATTGACGAGCTTGGCATCCAGGGAAGAACCGTTGGTATCGCCCCTGTGGGTTGTGCCGTCCTGGCATATAATTATTTTAACTGTGATTTCCAGGAAGCTGCCCATGGCAGAGCACCTGCCATGGCCACAGGCATTAAAAGAGTTAGACCTGATTTGATTGTATTTACCTACCAGGGAGATGGGGACCTTGCCAGCATAGGCATGGGAGAAATTATTCACGCTGCCAACAGGGGAGAAAAATTTACCACCATCTTTATCAACAATGCCATTTACGGCATGACGGGCGGACAGATGGCCCCAACCACCATGCCAGGTCAGCGGGCATCCACTGCACCCACAGGAAGAAATACAGACCTGACGGGAATGCCCATCAGAATGGCAAACCTCTTAAGTCAACTGGTAACACCCAGCTATATAACCCGGCAGGCAGTTCTTAAACCCCAGCAGATCAACAAAACCAAAAAAGCCATTAAAAAGGCTTTTGAATACCAGGTGGAAGGAAAATGTTTCAGTCTTGTGGAAGTGATCTCCACCTGCCCGACCAATTGGGGGCTTACCCCTCTTGATTCGTTGAAATGGGCTGAAGAAAAACTTTTGCCCTATTATGAACTGGGTGATTTTAAAACCCCTGAATAGAATACAAAATTTTAACACTATAGTTGTTTTTGGAGAAACCAATGCAAACAGAAATAAAATTTGCAGGATTTGGAGGCCAGGGAATCTTATTGAGCGCCAAACTTCTGGCCTATGCAGCAATGAAACAAGGATCATTTGTTGCCTGGGTACCCTCCTATGGGCCGGAAATGCGTGGGGGAACGGCCTATTGCACAGTTGTCATCAGTGACAAGCTCATAGGCTCTCCCATCATTAAAAATCCCACCCATCTTGTGGCAATGAACCTGCCCTCCCTGGAAAAATTTGTGGATGATGTCAAACCCGGGGGCATTGTATTTATCAACAGCTCCCTGATTCCCGTTACAAGTGATCGAACGGATATTATACAGCTTGTGGTGCCCATCAATGAGATTGCCATAAAAGCCGGCAATATCAGGGCTTCCAATATTGTTGCCCTGGCCGCCTTTGCCGCAAAAAGCAAACTGGTTGACCTTGACCTGTTAAAAGGATGCATAAAACAAGAATTTGCCGCCAAGGCAAAGATCATTCCATTGAACATGAAAGCATTTGATGAAGGTGTGAATTTCGCAAATAATAATATTTAAGATGTGAGATGAAAAAACCAAAGCAAATGTATTTCTAATTACTCAAATCTAATTATTTTTATAAATTAATAAGGGGGCAGCATGATCAGAATAGAAATATCTCTTTTTCTTAAAAATGCACCTGGTGAACTTGCAAAGTTAACTGAACTTTTAGCCGGGACCAATATTAATATTGATGCCATCACTATCCAGGACGCATCTGCCTATGTCCAGAACCTTTTTGAGGCCAGGGGCAAATCCTTGAAAAGGCTTGCATCCTATGCAAGCTACAGCTCCATGCGAAGAGACTCAGCAGAATTTGCTCTGATAAGGCTCATTGTTGACAACCCGGAAAAAGCCATTGATCTTTTAAAGGAAAATGATTACCTGTTTGACTCAAAAGAAGTCGTAACTATTGATATTACAAACAAACCAGGAGAATTTACAAAAATTACCAAAAAATTTGGACAAGAAAAAATTAATATCAATTATGTTTACGGGTCTGTGTCTGATTCTGGTGGCAAATGCCTGTTTGTATTCAGTCCTGAGGATATAAAATCCGCTGCAGATATTTTCAAGGATGGTTACTAAGACCTTTCATTCCAACAAAATTATTTTAATTTGATAATAGCGAACAGATCATTATCAAGGTTTTCTCTTGTCTTTGAGCACTTGATTTGAGATAACAATTCTCTGAATCTCGCTTGTGCCTTCATATATGGTAAACACCCTTGCATCCCGATAAAATCTTTCAACATTATAATCTTTGGTAAACCCGTAACCACCATGTATTTGAATCGCTCTTGCAGTCACCTCGTTTACCATTTCAGATGCAAAGAGTTTGGCAATGGATGCTTCTTTTGTATAAGGCTTGCCATTGTCTTTCATGGATGCTGCTGAGAAAACCAATTGCTTGGCTGCCTCAATCTGGGTGGCCATATCTGCAATCTGAAACCGAATGGCCTGATGTTTTGAAATGGCAGTTCCGAATTGTTTTCTTTTTTTTGCATATTTTACAGCAGCATCAAAGGCAGCCATTGCAACGCCGTATGATTGGGCAGCAATGCCGATTCTGCCACTGTCCAGGCCGGACATGGCGATTTTAAAGCCATCCCCTTCCTTGCCAACCCTATTGGAAACCGGGACAGCACAGTTTTCCAATATTATATCCGTTGTATCAGATGCCCTCAGCCCCATTTTATCTTCCATATGGCCTACTATTAGGCCTTTGGTTCCTTTGGGAATAACAAAACAACTGATCCCCCTATGTCCTTTGCTCTCATCTGTTTTTGCAGTTACCAGAACCACTTTTGAATGCTTGCCCGTTGTAATAAACCGCTTGGTTCCATTTATAATATACTGATCCCCATCCCTTACAGCTGTTGTCTGCTGGCTGACGGGGTCAGATCCTGCCTCAGGCTCTGTCAGCCCAAATGCACCAATTATTTCACCGGAAGCCAGGGGAACCAGGAATTTTTGTTTTTGTTCTTCTGTCCCGAATTTATAAAGAGTTTCACACACAATTGAATTTTGTACGGACATCACAACAGATGTTGAGGCGCATGAATAGGCAATCTCAGACAATGCCAACACATAAGAAATTGCATCTGCAGACTCACCGCCATATTTTTGTGGTATCATCATCCCCATTAATCCGAGTTCGCCCATCTGTCTGAAATTTTCAGCGGGAAATTCCTTTGTTTTATCCCTTTCTGATGCCGTTGCTGCAACAACTTTCCGGGAAAATTCTCTGACCATATTCTGAATCATCAATTGTTCATCAGTAAGCTTGAATAACATGATAGGCTCCTTTATTCCCCTGAAACGCTATGGTGCATACACCACAACAATAAGTTCTGCATCTGTTTTACCCATATTTCGAAGGTCGTGTTTAACGCCGGAATTAAAGTGGAGTGAATCACCTTTTTTCAATTTATTGACATGATCCCCGACCTGGACTTCCACTTTGCCTTTAAGAACATAGGTAAACTCTTCTCCCTCATGCTGAAACCCAACACCATTGTGACTTTTTTCAGCTTCGATCACAATTCTGAAAGCCTTAAGATGTTTATTTTCAGCCGTTGGTGTCAAAGGAGTATAGGCATAGTTATCCGTCCGTTTGGTATAGGCCTTGGATCTCTCTTCAATAGCATCATCCTGCTCTTTTAACAAAAAACTTGAATCAATATGAAGGGTTCTGGAAATTTGCAGAAGAGTTCCAACGGATGGCCTTTGATCACCAGCCTCAATTTTCTTGATAAATTCTTTTGACAACCCTGTTTCATTGGCTATGGTATCCAGACTGATTTTTTTATCCAGCCTGGCCTGCCTTATTCTCTTACCAATGGGTGTGATTCCTTTTTTTTTAGCCATACTGTCTCCAATTAATCGATTACTTCAATCCAATTTTCACTGTCCTTGGCTTTTCCATATTGAATATCTGTTAATGCAGTATAAAATTTCATTGCTGTTTCTCCCGGCGTTCCATCACCGATTGAAATAACCTTATCCCCATACCTTATTTCACCCACAGGAGAAATAACAGCAGCCGTTCCAGAGCCAAAAACCTCTTTTAATTTTCCATTTTCATGGGCCTTAAATACTTCATCAATACTGATTTTTCTTTCAGATATGTTCATCCCCCATTTTTTTGCAAGGCTTATGACTGAATACCTTGTGATACCAGGCAGTATAGTTCCGGTCAGATTAGGAGTTACTAATTCATCCTCCAGAAGAAAGAAAATATTCATGGCACCGACTTCTTCTATATACTTTCTTTCAATGGCATCAAGCCACAACACCTGGGCATATCCATCTTTTTTTGCTTTTTCAGATGCAATAAGGCTTGCAGCATAGTTACCCGCAGTCTTAAATTCACCCACACCACCTTTAGCAGCCCTGACGTGATCCTTTGAAACCCAGATTTTCACAGGGTTCAATCCTCCAGCATAATATGCACCAACAGAAGAAAGAATAATAAAAAACTTGTAGGTAAAAGATGCCCTCACCCCTAAGAATGGATCGATTGCAATAATTGTGGGCCGGATATAAAGAGACGTCCCTAGGGTTTCAGGAATCCATTTTTCTTCCAGCTTTATCAATTGTTTTAAGGCATCCATAACAAACTCAATATCAATCTGGGGGATACACATTCCTTTTGCAGACCGGTTCATTCTTTTAAAATTATCCCTGGGCCTGAAAAGACAGATCTTTTTATCCTGGGTTTTATAGGCTTTTAAGCCCTCAAAAATGGCCTGGCCATAATGAAAAACCATGGCAGCGGGAGAAATAGAAAAATCAGCGTAAGGCTCTATCCGTGGATCATGCCACCCTTTTTCTTCAGAATAATCCATGACAAACATATGATCTGTAAATACCTGGCCAAAGCCCAGATCAGAATCTTTTGGCCTTGTTCTGTTCGTCTTTGCCCGGGTGGCTTTAATTTCCATTCTATCCTCCATAAATTTAATTTTAATTAATTTTGTTTGCTTAAATTTTTATACCCAACATATCAATGCTTTGTCAAAATAGTTTCAACCCATCTTCTATATTGACGCTCTCATTTTTTTTAGGCTACTATACTAAATTATTTATTTGTTTAAGACAAAGGAAAAAAAGAATGAATATAAAATAGACAGAAAATTTGATTCCAGGAAGAATCCATGCAACAATGTTCCATGAAAAATTATGAATTTGAGACGGGCATGTATAGGCCGCCCAGTGAAGGAGGACAAGCATCCCTTCTTTTGCGGCTTACCCGCAACTGCCCCTGGAACCACTGTACCTTCTGCGGCATGTACAAGTCAGAAAAATTTGAACTGCGCAAGCCTGAACAAATCATACATGATATCAATATCATGCATGATATTTCTTTGCAGCTAAAAGAGATTTCTTTAAAACAGGGCCAAAAAGGCATAATTACGAACCAAACCTTTGCTCAATTCCTTAAAAAAGAACCTGACCTCTACTACCATCCCGGTATTTCCATGCTCTTTGACTGGCTGGCAGCAGGAGGAAAGACTGTCTTTTTACAGGATGCTGACAGCCTGATCATGAAAACAGGTCATATGATTCAGGTCTTAAAACATCTGAAAACAACTTTTCCCACAATCCAGAGAATCACCTCATACTGCCGATCCAGAACCATTGTGAGAAAACCCAAAGCTGACCTTGAAAAAATTCAAAAAGCCGGGCTTGACCGGCTTCATATCGGGCTTGAAACAGGAGATGCTGCCCTGCTTAAGAAAATAAAAAAAGGTGCCACACCCCAGGACCATGTCCTATGCGGCCAGAAAGCCATGAATGCTGGCTTCCAGGTTTCAGAATACTGGATGCCGGGGCTCGGCGGCAAGGCCATGTCAAAAGATCATGCAAAGAACACTGCAATAATCCTCAATCAAATCAATCCCCATTACATCACGTCGCGGCCCTTTACCCCCAGGCCTGGAACAATATTCTTTGAAAAAGCTTCCAAAAATGGAATGGAACGTATGACCCCAAAAGAGCAACTTTTGGAAATCAAACAAACCCTTGAAGCCCTGAATGTAACTTCCAGAATATGTTTTGATCATGCAGGAAATTTCTGGACTGCAACCAATGGAAGACTCCTGTTAAGTCAAAGTTATGAAGGGTATAAATTCCCTGAAGAGAAGGAAAGTTTACTTGCATTAATTGAAAAGGCAGTGTGATTTTATTGGCTGACACAATTTCGGCCTTGTCCTTTAGCTCTATATAGGGCCTTATCCGCAAGTTTTAAAACCTGGTCCGGTGTTTTAGCATCTTCATTTCTTTCAGCATAACCGATACTAATTGTGACCTTCACCTCACGATTATTCTTCTTTGCCCTTTTTTTCTTATCTGAAGTTCGCCTTTCTTGTTTTCGAAGTCTAAACCGATTGTTTGCAATATTTTCACGCAACAGCTCAAGATGAACTTT
>JAQICW010000726.1 GCA_027858355.1 Desulfobacula sp. | reverse complement strand
ACTGTACTAACAACGTCTTCCAAGCATTCATACCCACATCTCATAAATGCAGACAATAAATCATCATTATGGCGCTCTTTAAAAAACACAGATCTTAATTGTTCCGGTAACGTTAACACTATATGCCGATATATCACACCTGGATGTAACATTGCACCTACCTTATTCACAAAATTATCAACGTATTGCTTGGCGCAAGATAGGCAAAAGCAACACTTGCAACTAAATGGAACCCGCCTCCTATCACGGCCACAATACGTACAAATATACTCGCTATACCCATTAAACTCTTCTCCACATCCGAGCATTTTTTGAACAGGTTTGTTATATTGTTCAGTATCATATTGAGGGTATTTTTCTTTAAATTCCTCCCAGTTACCATGGAAGATATTTTTAAAAATATCTCTGTCAGCAATGACTGATTTTTTGTCCAAGCGACGTCCCATAGACTTCAATAAATCATATCTTCATCAAATTTACCATAAGAGTTTGATATTAAACGTCAAAAATGAAAATTCCTATACTACAACATTGGCAATCTTGTGTGCCGGGTCACCATGGCAAAAACTTCTGCAGATTTATCTTTAATGAATTCCGGGGGCATCCGGGCAGGCCTGCCCCGGGGCAATATCACCTATAAAGACGTTCTTAAGGTAAGCCCCTTTGGCAATACCATCTGTACGGTAATGCTCACCAGAGAAGAGCTGACCAATTACCTTGAAAAAGCCGTTAACATGGAAAAAAATACCAACTCTTTTGCCCAGATTTTTTGTTTCCCAAAAAAAGATCATCCAGGTCCTGATACAGGGAAAATCCTTGTTTGATTCCAGAAAATATAAACTCGCCCTGCCAAGCTATATGGCCTCGGGAGGAGACGGGTATCCAAAGCTATCCAATCATCCTGAATTCATCGACACGGGATTTGTGGATGCCGATATCCTCAAAGAGTATATTTCTAAGAATTCACCCTTGAAAATTGAAGATTTTGCGCCTGTGGGCAATGTGGTTTTTAATTAAGTTTTTCAGGTAATATTGTTATTAATGCTTAAAAGGAAGAATTAAAAAAAAGATATGACAAGTTTAGACCGTAATGTCATCGGTGTTGAAGAAGATGAAAAGCACAGCTCAAAGGCCCGGAAACTTTTTTGAACAGCATTAAAAAAGGCAGGACCAATTTAATGACCCTGCCTTTCTATGTGATTCAAATGTTCTTACTGTTTTTTCCGTCTGCTAACTCCGGCAATACCAAGAAAACCAAAGCCAAGGAGGAGGATGGTTGCGGGTTCTGGAACGGGGGCGGCGGGGGCGTAATTTGTGGTGACATCTGTTACAGCATTGCTTTGTAATGTAACTGCGGCCTGTGCCAACGCCTTGCCATTCAACGATGCGCCGGTTAGCATCTCAATCAATGTTTGACCCAATATAATTCCCTCGAAATGAGACGTCGTTCCAAGAGTTGTTGTGTCGGCGACCTGCCAGATGATGTTGCTGGCCTGTGCGCCGCCGTCTAGGAGAACACTCGTGGCAGAGGCGATATCGAGAGTTTCCGCTATCTGGAAAATCCAGAAATCATTTGCGGCGCCCGAGAGAGTGACATCATCTTGTATCGTGACACCGGTGCCCCACTTGTAAACGCCAGGGTCGAGGGTCAGCCCGCTAATGTTTCCTGAGCCGGTCCCGGTAAAATCAGCCGATATCCCCGCGGCGGTGGTGTACGCAGTTTCCATGTCGCTTATGGCGGTAGTCATGTCAGTTGGAGTAGGAGACGTATAGTCGGCTGCATATACTTTTCCAGTCACCAGAGATGATGTCGAAAATTCGCCCGAGGAGTCCATTGTTAGATCAAATCCGGTGATGCCACTCGCAGCGATTGGACTGGCTCCAATATCTCCAACAATATCGCTTCCCGAGGTGGTTGAGATTCCAGTTTTTGCCAGAATTGCAAAATTGCCAGCCGTTCCCAGGTCAATCGGAGTGGCGTATGACGGACTGGCAATAAGCAGTGGAAAGGCCAATGCTGCCATTGCTAAAATTAATAAAAATTTGTGTTTCATGTTGAAGCTCCTTATTTGTTTTGTCTTGCATTATTTGTTTTGTTGTAGCTTCAAGGCAACCAACACTCATACCAGTTCCTTAAATTAGCAATTCTCACACCACGTTACTTAGAAACATGAGGATCACCAGATCGTCCCTTTCCCCCCTACTAAATCAATCCATATGTCTGTTTATTATGCCTGCTAAGTCTTTGAAAATCGATGTCAAACGTCAGGGTTTTCAATTTATATGTTTAATTTAAATACATGCAGGAACCATGCCAGGGAATTTTGGTTGAGAATTTAAATTGATTTTATTTCAATATCAAATAGTTAGTCGATCTAACGATTATCAGGTTTCTTCGACAAACTGTAGAACTATGTAAAAAATATCTAATTTATATGTAATCTTTTATCTATAATTGATAAAAGATTACATATTTTAATTTCTTTTAATGCATTGGTAAACATGAAAAGAGGAGAACCGAGATGACACCGTTAAGACAAAAAATGATCGATGATATAAAACTTCAGCTATAAGTATTTAATACCCATCCTTGAAAAACTCAGCAGCTGTTTTTACATCTTCCGGGCAGAAGATAAACAGACATTTACCGTCCGGGCTTGAGACAGAACCATACACATAATTGATATTGATTTTTTCCTGGCCCAGTTTTTGGGTGATTTTTAAAAATTCTCCTGGTTTGTTGGTAATATCAATGGAGACCACTTCTTTTGAATCAAACAGATAATCTTTTTCTTTTAATAATTCAATTGCTTTATCCGGTTGATCCACCACCAGTCGGATGAGTGCAAATTGAGCGGAATCCTTACGCATGGATGAGTAGCTGGCAGAGGATGCCAGTCGTTTCAAAGATTTCCCCCTGGCTTCAAACAGATTTTGTACATAGGCAGATGCATCCTGGATAGTAATGGCATCAATGTTGATCTTTGCACCAGCTAAAAGTTCACTCAAGTGTGCAAGCTCGCCAGGTATGTTTTTAAGAAAAAGAGCTATTTCTATTCGGATCATATTGCCTCCTGTCATTAAGATGGGTTAAAAAAGTGTCAGGCGGTTGCCACGGCAACTCCTCGGTCAAACGCATCCATGTTCAACGGCATAATTTTAGCTTTAGCTGCAAATTCTTCTTTGATGCAATCTTTTAACAGATCAAGATCAACAATTTTTGATTTTGCCACAAAGGCACTTAAGGCAACAATATTGGCGGCTTTAACACTGCCGGCCTGTATGGCAATATCATTGGCCGGGACAATCAATTCAATGATATCATCCCGCTCACTGCGGGTGGGGATTAAAGAAGAGTTGATGAAAATAATTCCTCCTGGTTTTACCGTTGCTGCAAATTTTTCAAGGGACGGCCGATTCATGGCCACCAGATGGCTGGGGTTTTTAATAATAGGTGAACCAATCCGTTTGTCACCAATCACAACCGTGCAATAGGCGGTTCCACCTCGCATCTCCGGTCCGTATGATGGGACCCAGGCTACAAAATACCCTTGTTTCATGGCAGTATAAGCCAATAGTTTTGCACTGAGTAAAATTCCCTGACCGCCAAATCCTGCAAATTGTATTTCTGTTTGCATTGAGTTTCTCCAAAAACTTTTTGTAAAAGGGTGTTATTTCTATTCAGGCACCTTGTAATCACCAAGTTCATAGTAGGGCAGCAGCGTATCATCGGCCCATTTTAATGCATCCAACGGTGTCATCCCCCAGTTCGTCGGGCAGGTACTGATCACTTCTACCAAGCTGAAACATTTACCCGCCAGCTGGTATTCAAATGCTTTTTTTATTGCTTTTTTGGTCTTGTTGACCTGGGCGGGTTTTAATACGGCCTGTCGGGTGACATATGCGGGAGTAACCAATTGACCCAGAATATTTGCGATTCGAAGCGGCATCCCGGTTTGTTCAACATCACGGCCCTTGGGGCAGGTGCTTGCCCGTTGTCCTGGCATGGTTGTCGGCGCCATTTGTCCGCCAGTCATGCCATAGATAGCATTGTTGATAAAAATGGTGGTGAATTTTTCACCCCGGTTGGCTGCATGTATAATTTCAGAAAGACCAATGCTGGCAAGATCGCCATCTCCCTGGTAAGTAAAAACAGTCAGATCAGGTCTGGTCCTTTTAATACCCGTTGCCATGGCAGGTGCACGACCATGGGCGGCTTCCTGGAAATCGCAGTCAAAATAATTATACATCAAAACAGCGCACCCTACCGGTGCAATGCCAACCGTGTTTTCTCGAATACCGAGTTCATCAATAGTTTCGGCCACGAGACGATGAATAATCCCATGGGTACAGCCGGGACAATAATGCGTCATCTGATCACTTAGACATTCCGGCATTGAAAACGTTTTTCCCATTATTTTTTTCTCCTCAAATTAACCACTCTATAGTAACAATTAGAGCAGTCCTTTTAGAATATCCATAATTTTTTCAGGTGAAGGGATATCACCGCCGCACTCGCCATAGAAATCAACTTTTTTAATGCCTTTAACACAGCGTTCAACATCTTCCACCATCTGTCCCATGCTCATTTCAATACTGATAACAGACTGACAGCTTTTTTTAGCAGCGGCATTGTAAATCGCTTCTTCCGGGAAAGGGAAGAGGGTCTGAGGTCTTAACATACCAATTTCGATCCCTTGTTCTTTTAAAAGGTCGATGGATGTTTTGCAGACACGGCTCATGGTTCCATAACTGACAATGAGGATAGAATAATCAGCGTCTGTACCCGGATTATTTCCCGGGCCATGGACGAAGGAGCCGAATGCCTGGTGACTGCCTGCGCCATGTGCCATCTAAATCTTGAGATCCGGTGCGGCCTTAAAAATCCCATTCCAGCCTTTC
>JAQICW010000719.1 GCA_027858355.1 Desulfobacula sp. | reverse complement strand
ACTCGCCGGGAACTTCCAGGCAATATTATTGCCATGCCAAATAGATTGGAAAATAACGGAAACTCGCATTTGTTACAGACCCTTGAAGCCTAAATCCAACGTATTATTGGAACAATAGGCCCAGACACCTCTTTTTTATCAAAACCCCTTGCAATAAAGACTGGTTTGTGCTGTAAGAGGATTATATAAGGAATCAAACAGAGAGTCACACTATAATTGAGCCATATTACTTTGGGAGGAGTCGCATGAAGTTATTGAAACCAAGGGCAATGGAAAACGGTCGACAACAAGGGTTTACCCTGATTGAAATTTTGATTGTGGTCATGGTATTGGGGATTCTGGCCATGATAATTGTTCCCCAGATCACCGTATCCACATCAGATGCCAAGAAAAGCACCCTGGTGACCAATCTGGGAGCCATGAGAAATGCCATTGAGCTCTACTACCACCAGCACAACAATATCTATCCAGGGTTCAATAAAGATGACGGCGGTGCAGGTCCGACTGCGGGTGAAGCCGCCACCGCCTTTGTCAAACAGCTGACCCAATATACCGATGCCGATGGCAAGGTGGCGGCTGTGTACGACGCGACCACGGCCAAATTCGGGCCCTATCTGAAAAGCGCATCCCTGCCGGCCAATCCCTTTAACGATCTAACAAGTGTGCTCTGTGATGTGGCTGAAGACGATATTACGGTCAGGGCTGCCAGCGGGACAGAAGGGTGGAAGTTCTATACCATAACCGGTAATTTCATTGCCAACATTGCGGCCTACGAGGCGCTCTAATGCCTTTGCCCGGCCCTTGGCAGGCAGATTGCATCTTCGGCCGGGATTTACACTGCTGGAGATCATGATGACGCTCATGATCATCGGAATCCTGGGCATGGCAGCGATGCCGGTGATCACCTCCTCGCTGGGGGACGTCCGTTTGTCTTCGGCCTGCCGGGTCATGGCAGGGGGCATGGAATATGCCGCCACCCTGAGCAACCGATATCAGAGGCCCTTTGCCTTTTCAACCGATATCGGGCTCAATCAAATCGAGGTTGTGGACATGGACCAGTTCCCCCCCGATCCCAGTGCCGGTATCCGGCTCGGCAACAGCCCCCCGGTCAATGCGGACAATGTGGTGTTCAACCCCATGATGGATCAATGGTATACCATGAACCTGGACCAGGTCCCTGCCACAGAAGGGGTGAGTATCAGTTCAGGGCCGGCCTTTCTCACCTTCTTTCCGGACGGCCATTCCACAGGGTCGGACAGCCTCTATGTCCTGGCCCTGGGAACCTTCACCCAGACCATCCGGGTGGATGGATTCAGTGCACGGGTGTCCATTGAGTAGGGGTATTTTCAAGCCCCAGGGGTTCACCCTCTTTGAAATCCTGGTGGCCATGGCCCTCCTGGGCCTTCTGGTCCTGCCGATCCTGAAAAGTTTTGGCCCTTCCCTGGCCTCAATTTCCCATGTGGAAAAACAAGTAATCCTGACAAACCAGGCCAGGGCCACCCTGAACCGCATCCTGTCCATGGAGTTTAATACCCTGGTCTCCCGTATCGGAAACCCGGTGGATCCGGCTGTCCTGTTCGGCAGCACTGCTGAAGCCCAAAAGGAAAATTTTCTGGTCCAGGGCAAAACCTATACCCCCGGGATCGTCATTCAAGACGCTTCCGGCGGAAACAAAACCCTTTTAGAGCTCACCGTCACCCTGGACAATTTCAACCTGGTGACCCTGAAGGCCGGGGTGTAATGTCCAAGATCACCCTTTCTTTTCCTTTGTTTTTCAGGGGCCCGGCTGTAGGGAAGGCAAGCTGCCCCCTAGGCCCTGGGATATCCTGGAAGGGGATTCAGGGGTTTTCCCTGGTGGAGCTGATGGTGGTGGTAATGATCCTTGGCACGGTGGCCCTGGCCCTTCAACAGGTCATGACCCAATTTTTGATCACCCAGACAGGGTCCCGGGAAAAGGTGCAATTGCTCAATCAGGCACGATTTACCCTGGACCGGATCACTGCCATGGTCCAGGAAACCGCCTATCTGGAGTATCCCCTGCTAGGGGGGACAGATGAACAGCTCCGATTTGGAGAGCATTCCATGGACATGTTCAACAATACCAGCCATGCCTTTGTGGCGGCCGGGGATGGAAAGCTTGATGCAGACAATGACGGCAACGGCCTGGTCAACGATGGCCCAGGGGGGTCTGATCCCGTGGACCTGGTGACCCTGAAACTGGATAAAACCCAACTGGTGGAAATATTGCCCGACTACAGCACCGCCTCTTTGACCGATTTTCTGCCCCAGAGAGTTCTGGCCGAGAATGTGACCGAGTTTGCCTGTACCCTGGTGACCCAGAACCTGGTGGAGATTCTGCTGGTATTGGAGAATAAGAACATAAGCGCCCGGTTGAAAACCCGGGCCATTGCCGGAAGAGTTTTGCTATGACAAGGTGGCGAGACAGATATCCCATTGCCATTGATTTTGACGGCCAGGAACTTACTGCCCTTCAATTGCAACCCTCAAAAAATCAACTTGCCATCCGTGCTGGATTCTGGCATCCCCTGGTTTCCCAAGGCCAGCCCGGCCCCACCAGGGACCCTGAAACCCTTTTGTCCGTGTTACTGAAACTGAAAAAAACCCGGGGATTTTCAGGCCGGCGGGTGGTGATTCACCTGCCCCTGGACCAGACCCTTTGTTTTCCCGTGGATATCAGCCCTGAAAAAGATCAGAGCCTGGATGAGGCCATCCTCCAGGAGGCAGAAAAAAACCTGCCCTATCCCCTTGAGGATGCAGTCATTGATTATCCTTCCCTGGCTCCGACCCCGGGAAAAAATCACCATACTGCAACCCTTGTGGCAGCCAGAAGACAAGAGGTGACAGACCTTTTAGCTGTGTGCAAACAGGCAGGGCTATTAACGGATGCCCTTGATTTCAGCCCCCTTTCTCTTATCCGCCTGCACCATTTTTTATGTAAACTCGCAGAAAAACCCTATATGGTATGTTATATCGGTCGCCACCAATCCAGTTTGCAGGTGGTGAATCAGGACCGGATTTATGCCTTTAGCAAGTTTGCCTGGGGAAGTGACCCCCTGGTGGATCAAATAAATAGTACGCTTGGGTTCACAGACCAGGGAACCCATGCCCTTGACCTGTTGCAAAAATATGGAATCTCAGGCGGCCCAGACCAGGACAAAGATGAAAAGATCGCCAGTGTGGTGGCGCGCATCATTACCCCGGGGATTGAAGCCCTGATGTTTGAGTTCCATCGTATTCTCGGCTATGCCCGCACCAGGGAAAGCTGCCATGACATCGGGCAAGTCTATTTTTACGGGTTTGCATCCATGATCCAGGGGCTGGATGCCTATGTCGAAAAAGGGCTCAATATCACAGCCTCTCTGCCCCAGGTCCAGGGCTGCATCAAACCGCCCCGGAACTGGGGGGGAATGACCCCGGACCGGGTTGCCCGGCTTTGCCCGGTGCTCGGGCTTGCCATGAGGAAAATTCCATGGCTCTAAGAGAAATCAACATGGTCCCCTGGGACCTGCTGGAAAAAAACACCCTTTCCCGGCATTTCTGGTTCTGGACAAAGGGCCTGATCCTTGTGGCCGTACTTCTGGGATGTATCTATCTTGCCCAGTACTTTTGGATGGACCTCCAGAAACAAAAACAGTTGTCCCTTGACCCGATCGGAAACCAGGTGGCTTTAAAGACCCAGGCCATCAATGAACTCCAGGGACGTATCCAGAAGATTCAGAAAAAAAACCTTTCCCTTTTCGCAATGGACCAAGGCCAGGTGTTTTTTGAGATCATCACTATTTTTTCCAATTGCCTGAATGACCAGACCTGGATCAATACCCTGTCCATACAGCGGGATCCGGACGATATCACAATATTGTCCTGTGAGGGCAGGGCATGGACCCATCATTCCCTGGGTCTGTTTTTAAATCAGCTGGCCCAGGCCCCCCGGATCCAAGAGGTGGTTCTGGAAAATGCCACCAACTCTGATACAGCAGCCAGGCCGGCCACAGACCCGGAGAGCCCGGAGAACCAGGCTTCACCTAACAGGGCTGCCAGGGTTCCAGGGTTGGTTCATTTTAAAATATCCGCCAAAATTGTGAGGGCCCCATGAACCTATCCATTAAGCATCTGGATTATACGGCCCTGGTGTTGTTGGCCATGACTCTGGTGCTGGGCCTTGTTTTTATCTTTCATGCCCATGGGTCTGCCCAAAAACGATTCCAACTGGAGAGCCAGAGGACCCTTGAGCAGGGGAATGACCTGGAGGCGGCTAAGAACAATCTGGATTATCTTGGGGGGGTTCTGGCGGCCCACCAGGCCACCTTTGAAGGGATGAAACTCAGAATCCCAGATTCTGCCGGGATCGGAGATCTGTTGACCCTGATCCAGGAACAAATCGATGATCGCAACATTGTCTTGACCCGGTTCAGTCACCAACCCCCTGTCAAGACTTCCCAGTACCAGCGAATTTCTCTCCACCTGAGCCTGGAAGGGAAGTTTCCAGACCTGTATAGGTTGATCCATGATTTTGAAACCATGGGCCGGGTGTTTATAATTGAATCCATCCAGATCACCCGGCCTGAAAATAAAGAGCGCTGCAACCTGGAGTTGATGGCAGAGATATTCCAGGAATGAGTTTTAACCCGGTATTTTATAAATTAAAGGTTTTTTAGATGGGTGAGTCCAAAGAAAAAATAAAAAAGGTGGCCATGGGGATTGTGTCCCTTGTCTTTCTCATCATGGCCTATTTCACCTTTTTTTCGGACAAGACTCCGGACAACACCCTGCCAATTCATACCGTTCAAAGGGCTGTTGAGCCCCAGCCCGTGATCCAGGCTGAGCCCCAGGCCGTTGGGATTGCGCCAAAGCCTGCCCTGGTTACAGCCCCCCCCCTTGAACCTGCCATGAATATTGTTTTTCAACCCCAGATCAGGGATATTTTCCAGGTGCTGGCTTCCCCTGTTCAAATTCCCAGCCCCAGGCCAGTCTTGCCGGAAGCTGACCCGGAACCTGCCATGTCTGCCGAGGACCTGGAAGCCCTGAAAAATGACCTGAAGTTCAAGGGATCCATCCTGTATGGTGCCGGGGCTGTGGCTGTCATAAACAATACCTTTTTCCACATCGGGGACACCATCAACGGACACAGGATCGTGTTTATTTCTGAAAAAGAAGTATGGATTGATACACCCCTGGAAACCCTGAAAATAGAGATTTTAAATCATGAGTAAAACATTTGCCTGCCCTTTGATCATAGTTTTTTTATGGGTGACCTTTGCATCCTCCCTGGTTTGCGAAGAGCTCCAGCCCTTGCTCCCTGGCGCGACCCCCATAAAACAAGGTTTTTTAACCCATGAACCAATTATCCTGTCTTCTTCCGGCCCTGGCTCCAAAATCCTTGCCCAGGCAGCTGAAAGGGCAAGGGTGAGAGAACTGCCGGATCTGTCTTCAAATATTTTAACGGTATTAAAATCCGGGGAGACCATCCAGATTCTGGGGATGGAAGGCACCTGGTTTAAAATCAGGCAGAAGGGGGGCATGGTGGGATGGGTTTACAAGGACCTGGTCCGGGAATGGGATCTCCTGGAAAAACGTATTTCCCAGGGCAGCTCCCCGACCAATCCCATGGCCGAAAACCCCCCCCTGATTTCTTTGAGTTTCAGGGATATGGATATCAGGGATGCGTTTTCTTCTCTGGCCATGGAGTTCAAGACCAATATTGTCTTGTCCAATGAGGTCACCGGCACCATTACCCTGCATATTTTCAAGGCCAGCCTGGAAGAGGCCATGGCAACCATTGCCCTGGCAGGGGGTTATACAGCCAAGAAAGAGGGTCCCACCTTTCATGTGTTTAAAAGAGGGCTCCACCCCATCCTTGAAAAGCCGGTTCCCAAAATCTTTGAAACCCAGACCTTTAGATTAAATTATGTGGAGATGGAAAAGATCAAGGAAACCTTGAATTCCCTGCCCAACATTCAACCCGTTGAAGTCCATGAAGAGACCAAAACCATCTTTGTGGAAGATACCCGGGAGAACATCGAAAAAGTGGCCCGCATGATCAAGTTTCTGGATGCTGTTCCCCAGCAGGTGATGATCGAGGCCAGGATATTGGAGGTGACCCTCACCGATGACATGGCCTATGGGGTGGACTGGAAAAGTATCTGGGGGGATGTGAACCTGGCTACAAGCGGATTTTCCAAGGCAGCTCTTCCGGACCTGCCCTATATTTCACCCGTTCCAGAGGCTAGCCAGGGAGGCTTTGCCAATATTATTGCCCGGACAGGCTCCGACCATGTTCTTTCCCTGGCCATTGATGCCCTCAAGGAAAAGACTACAGTCAACACGGTTTCCACCCCCAAGATCCTGGCCATCCACGGCAAGACCGCCCGGGTCCAGGTAGGTGGCCAGCAGGGGTATAAGGTCTCCACGATTAATGAAGGTTTTTTAACGGAAACCATCCAGTTCATCGACACCGGCGTGATCCTGGAGATTACCCCCCACATTGATAAGGACAACAATATCCTGCTGAATGTTCAGCCCACCATTAACACGGCCAAAATCGAAGAGGGGATACCCGTGGTGAATTCCACCTCCGTGTCAACCTGGCTGGTGGCCCGGGATGGTGAAACCGTCTTTATCGGCGGCCTGATTGAGGATCTGGACAGCAACACCCGGGAGCAGGTCCCCCTTCTCGGGGATATTCCCGTGCTGGGCAATCTGTTTGGACGGACCATTACCACTAAAACTAAAAATGAAATCGTGATCCTGATTACCCCCAGGATCATCAAGAGATCCAGGGAGACAGAATAGCCCCTGGCGGGCAGGGCCCATGAACTGGCGAAATGAACAGGGATTTTTACTGGTCAGCCTTTTGTTGATCCTGGCGCTGCTGGCCGTGACCATATTTACCCTTAATTTTTATGCCAACACCCAGGTGGGCATGACCGTCCTTCACAGGGCCGCTGTCCAGACAGACTTTGACCAGCAGGCTGTGCTCCAGGAGTCCTTGTGGCAGACCTTTGCCAATCCCTGCTATCGCACCGGCCTTTCCGGGGAAGATGTGGTCTTTAATGGGTCTATCTATACCCGGAAAATTTTAAATTCCACCCAATGGGGATATTTCGATGCCCTCACCCTTACCATCATGGCCAAGGGAGGCACAACTTCCTTAAAACGCAGTTACCAATACTGGAGTGCCGGGATCACAGGCCAGGTCCAGCCCCAGCCTGGCACCTCCCCGACCCTGGCCATGCAGGAACGAATCTGCCTGGATGGGGCCGGGAATCTATACATTGCCGACGTCAATAATAATCGCATTGTCAAGCGGGACCCAGCCGGTGTCATGACCCTGGTGGCCGGCAATGGAACGGCAGGATTCAGTGGAGACAGCGGGCTGGCAATTACTGCCATGCTCAAGAACCCCTCCGGGGTGGGCGTGGACCCAGGGGGCAACATCTACATTGCCGACACCAGAAACCACCGTATCCGCCGGGTGGATATTGCCGGGATCATCACCACCGTGGCCGGTACCGGGGTCGGCGGGCAATCCGGGGATGGGGGGCCGGCTGTTTCCGCAACAATAAATACGCCCAAATCCATTTTTTTCCACAATGCCTCCAATAGTTATTATATTGCCGATTCAAAGAATTGTGCGATCCGGCGGGTGGATAGTGCCGGGATCATCACCACCGTGGCCGGCAATGGGGTTAAAGGGTATACAGGCGACTACGGGGCCGCCGTTGCAGCCCAATTGGATAACCCCTATGGGGTCCATGTCCGGCCCGACGGAACCATTTTAATCTGCGACACCATGAATCATGTTATCCGGCAGGTGAATACTGCCGGGATCATCACCACCGTGGCCGGCAGCAGCTGGGGTGTGGCAGGGTATTTTGGGGATTGGTGGCCTGCCACATCAGCCCTCTTGAACACGCCCCATGATGTGACTACAGATGCCTTGGGAAATCTGTATATCGCTGATACCAAAAATCATGTGATCCGAAGGGTCTGTGCGGCCACCGGCATCATCCAGACCATTGTAGGTTCCATATCCGGTTTCGTGGACAATGTGCCGGCCCGGTCAGCCCTGATGAACTGGCCCAAGGGAGTTGCCATTTCCCCCACCGGGGGCCCGGATTTTTTTGTGAGCGATGCCAAGAACAGTTCCATCCGTAGGATTTCTCTGAAAATAATCCCCGAACTATGAGTCTGATTTTAAATAGCGTTTCGGCAGGGACATCTGCTTTATTGATGCTGTAGTATTGACTGACATCGACAATACCCAGAACAAGGTGAAGTTTTATACGATTTTATATTCAAATAACAATATTGGAATTATGCAATAGTCTTAATAATTGACAAATCCTTTTAGCCATGACTTAATCTAATTAAGCTTGTGTTTATATGGATGGAATTATGTCACTGATTAAAGCATTAAAAGTTCTGGCTGATGAGAAGCGTTTAAAAATTTTACCCATGCTCGTAAATAGTGATCTTTGTGTTGGTGCTTTGGCCGAGCACCTTTGTATATCAAAACCAGCTGTTTTTCAGAATTTGCAGATATTGCGGAAAGCCGGATTGATTAAAGGGGAAAAAAGAGGTTACTGGACCCATTATAAAGAAAATTGTACCCAGGAACATAAGTAAACCCAAATTGGACGTCTTGTGAAATCATGAACATGACAGTAATTCTCATTATAGGTATTTTTCTCATTGCTCTTGTGCTGACCATGGTCGGATTAGGAGGGGGGCTTATTTTTTCT
>JAQICW010000660.1 GCA_027858355.1 Desulfobacula sp. | reverse complement strand
AAGAAGAAAAATTATTTTAAAGCCTGGCTGCTAGCCGATCAAAAGATTGATGTCATGTTCTAAAATAACTTCCATCAGCTGTTTTGGCGGTTTTTTATCTGTAATCAAAGTGTCAATCTCTTTGATACTTCCAAGTTTGACCATTGCATTTCTGCCAAACTTGGAATGATCTGCAACAAGAAAAACCTTTCTTGAATTTTCAATAATTGTTCTTGCCACATGAACTTCCCGGAAGTCAAAATCAAGCAATGTTCCATCAAGGTCAATACCACTGATTCCGATGATTCCAATATCCATTTTAAATTGTTTAATAAATTGAACAGCAGATTCGCCAGTGATTCCACCGTCTTTGCTTCTTACGATGCCACCTGCAATAATGACTTCAAACCCTTCTTTTTTGCTCATAATCGCTGCAACATTGAGATTGTTGGTGATGATTCTCAATTTATTATGATCACACAAAGCATGGGCAACATGCTCCGTTGTGGTCCCGATATTTATAAAAAGAGATGATTTATCCGGGATAATGGATGCTATAGTCTTAGCAATTCTCTTCTTCTCTTCAGAAAGCAGTTCTTTTCTATGCCAGTAGGCAACATTTTCCGCACTGGAAGAAGACCCTGCTCCGCCATGATACCTTGAAACGTATCCTTCCTTATCCAGAAAATTAATATCCCTTCTTATGGTTTGTGGTGTGACATTATATAGTTTTGCCATTTCCTCAACCGTGGTAAATCCATTTTTATTGATAAAAGAAATAATATTTTTATGCCTGTTGCCAATGGCTTTTCGTGAATAATTCATTTATTTTAATAATCCGCTAAATAAATTTATGATTTCAATCAACATCCCCATCTACTTACCCTAATCATTGAACTGGTGCAAACCTTAAATATCACACCCAGTCAAAAGATCTTTCAATGGCTTTTTTCCACCTGGAATACAGAGCTTCGCGTTTTTCTGGGGACATGGAGGGAACCCATCTTTTCCCCTCTGACCAGTTTGCCTTTAAATCATTTATATCATTCCAGAACCCTGTGGCAAGCCCGGCAGCATAGGCTGCCCCCAATGCCGTTGTTTCGATCACCGTGGGCCGTATGATCCGTACGTTGAGCATATCAGACTGAAACTGCATGAGCAATTCGTTCAATACCATTCCCCCGTCAACTTTTAGCAGGGTAAGGTCCACTTTTGAATCTTTCTTCATTGCTGTGACAATATCTCGGGTCTGATAGGCATTTGCCTCAAGAACTGCTCTTGCTATATGGCCTTTATTTACAAATCTTGTAAGCCCGGCAATAATGCCTCTTGCATCTGATCGCCAATATGGGGCAAACAGCCCGGAAAATGCCGGCACAAAATAAACACCGCCATTATCATCAACTGTTTTTGCAAGCTCTTCTATTTCCCCGGCAGATTTGATAATCCCCAGATTATCCCGCATCCACTGTACCAGAGCTCCGGCAATTGCAATGGAGCCTTCCAGGCAGTATACGGCTTTTTCATTGTTGATCTGATATCCCACAGTGGTAAGAAGGCCGTGCTTAGAAATAACGGGTGTGGTCCCTGTATTCATCAGCAAAAAGCATCCCGTGCCATAGGTGTTTTTCGCCTCGCCTTTGGAAAAACAGGTTTGGCCGAAAAGTGCTGCCTGTTGATCACCCAGCGCTCCGCAAACAGGAATTTCGCCTTTAAAAGGACCGTGCTTTAGTGTTGTTCCCCAGGTATTGGAATCTATGGAAGGCTTTATATCAGGCAGTATGGATAAAGGGATACCAAGGGCATCCACAAGGTCTTTATCCCATTCAAGGGAATGGATATTCATCATCATGGTCCGGCTGGCATTGGAAACATCTGTAATGTGTGATCCTTTGTCTGGTCCTCCCGTCAGCCACCATATAATCCAGGTTTCAATTGTTCCAAACAAAACATCGCCTGATAAGATATCTTTTTTTGCATCGGGTATATTGTCTAACACCCATTTTAGTTTTGGCCCTGAAAAATAGGTTGCCATGGGCAGGCCTGTTTTTTCAGTAAAAAAGGCCTCCCCTGTTTCTGCCACAAGATTTTTACAGATTTCATCTGTTCTTGTACATTGCCAGACAATGGCATTATAATATGGTTTTCCTGTTTTCCGGTTCCAGACAACACTGGTCTCTCTTTGATTGGTTATCCCTATGGAATCAATGGATTCCACAGAAATTCCGGTTTTATCCAAAACCTGGGCAATAACCGAACATGTATTTTTCCAGATTTCAATGGGATCATGTTCCACCCAGCCTGGTTTTGGAAAAATCTGTTTGTGCTCTTTTTGCGCAGAACCAAAAATATTGCCTTGTTTATCAAAAAGCATGAATCTGTTACTGGTCGTCCCAAGATCTATTGAACCGACATATTTTAACATAATATTACCTCCGAATTCTTAAACGCCATCATTGTCTTACGATATCACTTAAATAACCTTCTTTAAATACAAATATACCTTTTTTTTGCATTCCCCTAAAATATTTCATAAAGAACTGCAAACAACATAATGTTTTCATTTGATATTCGTTTTTTTCACTTGCACAAGTTTTTACGTCATGGTATTTGTTTTTTTGAACATATCAAACAGGACTTTTTTAATGAATAAAACCATGGAAACAGAAGTATTGGTCATTGGTGGCGGGGTGACTGGAACGGGAATCGCAAGAGATCTTTCTCTTCGCGGGGTGCAATGTATATTAATTGATAAATCAGATTTAAACGCGGGTGCTTCGGGAGGGAATCATGGACTTTTGCACAGTGGTGCAAGATATGTTGGTTCAGATCCAGCGGCTGCCGTTGAATGTAAAAATGAGCTGGAAATCCTGAAAAAAAATGCCGGGCACTGCATTGACGACACAGGGGGCTTATTTATTGCAGTAAAAGGGGATGATGAAAAATACATTGCTGATTTTCCAGGCATGTGTGAAAAATCAGGTGTTTATTGTAAAAAAATTGAGCCTGCCCTTGCCAGAGAAATGGAGCCGGTTTTATCCGATGACATGATCGCGGCTTATCAAGTCAATGACGCTTCAATCAATCCCTTTAAGATTTCCATAGAAAATATGAACGATGCTGTTTCACGGGGCAGTCAATACTTAAGCTTTTGCAAGCTTATTGGATTTAAAATGATCAATAATTCCATTGAATATGCCTTTATCATAAACCAGAATAATGGGGAAACCTTTCAAATCAAAGCCCGGACCTATGTTAATGCATCTGGCGCATGGGCTGGCATTATCGCTGCCATGGCCGGCATCACTATCAGCATGGTTCTTTCCAAAGGCACCCTTCTTGTCACAAGCAAGCGAATGACAAAAAGGGTTATAAACCGCCTGAGAAAAGCCACTGATGGAGACATCATTGTTCCAGGAGGAGTGGTCTCCATCATTGGAACGACCTCAGTCCGCGTTGAATCTCCTGATAATATCTATCCAACAATAAACGAAGTTGACCATATTATCGATGAAGGCGGACAAATAGTTCCTATTTTGAAAACATGCAGGTATATCAGGGCATATTCCGGGGCCAGACCCCTTGTCGGTGAAGGAAACAATGAGGATGACAGGAGTGTCAGCAGGGGGTTTACCCTGCGGGATCATAAAGTGGATGGGGCTGACAATCTTATTACCATCACAGGGGGTAAATTATCCACTTACCGTTTGATGGCGGAAAAGGCATCTGATCTTGTCTGCTGGAAACATTCAATATTCTCAAAATGTTTAACAAAGGAAATTCCCCTGCCATCGACAAAAAGCGGAGAATGGTCTGAGCCTGGTATGCTGTCGACTGAATCTGGTATGCTGTCAACTGAACCGGTCATATCAAAGACTGACAACGACCCAATTTTATGCGAGTGTGAAATGGTACCCCAAAGTGCAATTGATACAATTGTCAGTTCAATCAAACAGGCAGGGGGCAAGCCAAATCTGAAATCCCTTGCACTCAGGAGCAGGATCGGCAAAGGCCCATGTCAGGGCGCTTTCTGCAGCTTACGAATATTTTCCCACATGTATGACAGCAATGTCCTTAAGGATCATTCAGATATCAGGGATCTGAAAGGCTTTTTAAATGAAAGATGGAAGGGCGAAAAATCTTTGCTATGGGGCCAGGCACTTGCTCAATCCTCACTAAAGGAAATGATACATTCCGGGTTATTTGGATTGGAACTTTTTAAAAACAAAAATTAAACATAAATGAAGATAAAAAGAAATATAGATTGTGATGTTCTTGTGATTGGTGCAGGCCTGGCAGGTTACATAGCCGCAGCCCGTGCATCACACCTTGGTTTAAAAACTATTCAGGCTGGAAATTCTTCAGCACTTTTTTTTGCCAGCGGATTATTTGATCTTTTAGGAGTTTTTCCGATAGATTCAGTAAAAATACTGACCAAGCCATATTCAGCAATTAAAAAATTACAATCTGATCAACCTGAACATCCCTATTCAAAAATAAGTCAAAACCAAATCCAGGAAAGCTTTCAATTTCTGACAGATTTTTTAAGTTCATCCGGGCTTAACTATCAATTGCCCGGCCCTGACAACAAACAAATACTAACCTCTGTTGGGACTTTCAAGCCCACATATATGGTTCCTGAAACCTTTTCAAAGGGGTGCGATCTGCACAAGTATGGAAAAAATCTTTTAATAGTTGACTTTAAAGGGTTAAAGGGATTTAGCGCCAGACAGGCAGCCTCAGGCTTAGGGGGAAAAAAGGGAAAAACCTATACCCTGAGTATTGATCTGCCTGAAAATAACGGCAGTTTAAATCCTGTTCATCTGGCAAAATTATTTGAAAACAAGAACTTCATCCAGAGACTTTCAGATAAAATCATTGAGTTTTCAGGAAAGGCAGATATTGTAGGGATGCCTGCCATATGCGGGATTCACAATAGTTTGGACATCGTAAAATCCCTTACAAAAAAGATTGGTATGGATGTTTTTGAAATACCGGGCATGCCACCTTCCATACCAGGTCTGCGCTTGAAAAACGCATTTGAAAAAAAATTGTCTAATCCTCATGTTAATTTTTTAAGCAACGCTAAAATTGTTTTTCATGCCATGGAGAAAGACCATTTCATACTCCAGGCAATAAATGATAATTTTGAAACCAGGATAAAAGCCAAGGGTGTTATCCTTGCCACTGGCAGGTTTCCAGGGGGAGGCCTTTTTGCCAAAAGAAATATCGTTATTGAAACTATTTTCAATCTGCCTGTTTTTCAACCAGAAACCCGTGACCTTTGGCACCAATTGAATTTTTTCGATGCAAAGGGACATATGATAAACCAGGCAGGACTTGAAACCGATGATACGTTCAGACCTTTGGACAAAACAGGAAAACCAGCCTTTGAAAATTTATATAGTGCGGGCTCCATTATCGCCCATAATGACTGGGCCAGACTTAAGTCAGGAGCAGGGGTTTCCTGTGTATCTGCCTATACTGCCGTTAACAGCTTTTATAAAAAAAACATGTAAAATGAGAAATTAATGTTTCAGACTGCACTCTTCATTGCCATAGGTTTATCCCTTATTGGGTTTTTGTATCAATTCTTTATCTTTATTAAGGGAAACAGGACTTTTAAGGATAAAAAATGGGTCCCCCGTGGTTTGAATATCAAGACCTTTTTTCTGAACACCATTTTCCAGATAAAATTGTTCAACGCCGGGAAATTAAGGTGGCTGATCCATTTTCTGGTGGTTTCAGGATTTTTATATCTTTTGATCTTCCATGCTCTGGATGATGTTACCTCATTTTACTGGTTTCAATCTTACCTGCCCACTATTGATCCCTTTCAATTTTTAAGGAACCTGGCAGGTTTTTTTGTTCTGGCCGGCTGTCTTGGTTTTTTGTTTCGACGGCTTTGCCATTTTAAATTGCTTAAGAAAAGAAAAATTATTTCCAAAGGCCTTTTTTCAATACTATTGATTTTAATGGTAATTTTATCGGGTTTTTTACTTGAGGCAGTTAAAATAATTTCAGAGCCCGTGTTTATGCAAATGGTGGAAGACTATTCTGATATAGATGAAGACACAGGCCTTGAAGATCTGAAAATTTACTGGGAAAAAAATTATAATGTGGTTTTTAATGAGGCATTGCTCATTACCCAGGAAAAACTTGACGACGGCAAACAGCTTAATGAGGATTTTTGCATTGATTGTCACTCTCCTGTAAAATCCGCTTTTATATCAAACACCATTGCCCGGACACTGAAAAAAACCGGGACCTGGCTGAACCATCACAGGGATGACAACTATGTATATTATGCCCATTATTTTCTATGTCTTCTGATTCTTGTAAGCCTGCCCTTTTCAAGGCTTTTTCATGTTTTTCTCATACCTGTTGCAAGTC
>JAQICW010000552.1 GCA_027858355.1 Desulfobacula sp. | reverse complement strand
CCGCCTAAAACCATCTCAACCACATCCATGGTTTCATCATCTGTATATCTCATGCCCCGAATAAATTTGGACGTAATTCCCATGGAATCCAGAACTTTATTGATCTGGGGACCGCCACCGTGAACCACAACGGGATTCACCCCGATGTATTTTAACAAGGTGATGTCATTGGCAAAATCCTTTTTCAGATTTTCATCCTTCATGGCATGACCTCCATCTTTCACCACAATGGTCTTGCCGGAAAATCTTTTTATGTAGGGCAAAACCTCAACGAGTATATCAGCAACACTGTTCTTCATAGGATGTACATTGATAAATCTTCATTTTCAACAATGCTCATTAATTGCTTTTCCACAAAAGATGCATCAATGGTAATCTGTTTTTCTTCTATATCAGGTGCCTTAAAAAGAATCTCTTCCAAAAGCTTTTCCATAACTGTATGAAGCCTTCTGGCACCGATATTCTCTGTTGTGGAATTGACTTTCTCAGCAATGGCAGCAATTTTTTAAACTGCGCATTCAGTAAACTCAATTTCTATACCTTCTGTTCTCAGCAGGGCAATATATTGAAGCACAAGAGCATTTTTAGGTTCAGTTAAAATTCTTGTAAATTCATGGGCACCCAGAGAATTTAGTTCTACTCTTATGGGAAACCTTCCCTGGAGTTCCGGGATCAGGTCCGAGGGTTTTGACATATGAAATGCACCGGAAGCGATAAACAGGATATGGTCGGTTTTTACAATACCATACTTTGTTGGAACCGAGCTGCCTTCAACAATGGGCAAAAGATCTCTTTGAACCCCTTCTTTTGAAACTTCAGGCCCATAACTTTTTTCTTTACCCACAATTTTATCGATTTCATCAATAAAAATAATCCCGGATTGCTCCACCATTGTTACAGCATCTGTCTTTATTTGCTCCATGTCAACAAGATGTGCTGCTTCTTCCTGGGTCACAAGTTTTATGGCATCCTTAATTTTTACCTTGCGACGCTTTGTATTTTTGGGCATCAGGTTTCCCAGCATATCTTTGACATTAATTCCCATCTCCTCAATACCTGAATTGGAAAAAATCTCAACCATGGGAGATGATTTATCTGCAACCTCAAGATCAACCTGTCTTGAATCAAGCTTTCCGGCTCGCAGCATTTTCCTTAGTTTTTCCCGGGTAGATGCCTTTGTTTGATCCTGATCACCCCCCTGCCCCGTTGTAATAATATCAAGATCATTTGATATGCTTGCTGAAGTTTTTGAAGACGGCGGGGGCAGCAAAATGTCCAAAATCCTTTCTTCGGCTATACTGGCTGCTTTCTCCTGTACCGCATCCTGCTGCCTGGTTCTTAAATCGTTCACAGTCAGTTCCACAATATCCCTGATCATGGATTCAACATCCCGGCCCACATATCCAACCTCTGTAAACTTAGAAGCTTCCACCTTATAAAAAGGTGAATCCGTCAAATTGGCAAGTCTTCTAGCTATCTCGGTCTTTCCCACACCAGTGGGCCCGATCAATATAATGTTTTTTGGAGCGATCTCATCTTGAAGATCTTTGTCAACCTGTCGCCTTCTCCATCTGTTTCTAAGGGCAATGGCAACTGATTTTTTGGCTTCCTTCTGACCAATAATATATTTGTCCAGCTCTGTAACAATCTGTCCTGGTTTTAAATCTTTCATGACCCCCACTTATAATTCTTCCACAGTAATATGATGATTTGTATAGATACACAAATCCGCTGCAATTTTCATGGCTTTTTCCACAATAGTCCTTGGTTTCAAATCAGTATTTTCAAGCAGAGCAACGGCTGCAGACTGTGCAGAAGTACTGCCCGAACCAATACTGATAACCCCGTCATCAGGTTCAATAACGTCCCCATTGCCAGACAAAAGATATGTGTTGTCCTTATCCGCTGCAATCATCATGGCTTCAAGCCGCCTTAAATACTTATCCATTCTCCAGTCCCGGGCAAGCTCCACACAGGCCCGTGTTAAATTTCCATTATACATTTCCAGTTTTTTTTCAAGTTTTTCTGACAGGGTCAATGCATCTGCCGTGGCTCCGGCAAAACCTACAATAATCTTGTCATTATAAATTCTTCTGACTTTTCTGGCCCTGTGTTTTGTGACAACACTTCCCAATGTCACCTGACCGTCTCCTGCTACAACGACGGAATCTTTATGCCTTAAAGCAAGAATGGTTGTCCCGTGAAATATTTCTTGATTCATTTTAATCACCCTTTATTTTCCAATCTGTGCGGTTAGCTTTTAGCCATTAGCAGTTAGCCATTCACCATTCACCATTCACCATTCACCATTTAGCATTAGCTTCTTGGATGTGCCTTGTCATAAACCTGCATGAGTTTGTCCATACTCACATGGGTGTAAATCTGAGTTGTTGAAAGGCTTGCATGGCCTAAAATTTCCTGAATCCCCCTTAAATCCGCACCACAATCCAGCATATGCGTTGCAAAGGAATGCCGCAATGTATGGGGTGAAACCGGCACATTCAATTGGCAGTCCCTGACGATTATATCAAGGATCCGCCTTATGGACCGGGAACTTAACCGTGTAAAATTTTTATTTAAAAAAACCGGAATAAAATTTTCCTTTAAAGATGCCCTATAATCCTTTATGGCATTTAACGCTCTTTTGCCAACAGGTACAACCCTTTCTTTTGAACCTTTTCCAAAGACTTTAATCATTTGACTTTTAAAGTCAATGTCTTCAATATTCAGGCCTTCCATTTCCGATACCCGCATGCCCGTGGAATAAAATGTTTCAAACATGGCAAGATTTCTTTTGTCAAACCATGTATTTGTCTCAATGGAATCCAAAAGCCTGAAAATATCATCAATGCTTAAAAATTGTGGTATGGTTTTCTCAAGCTTTGGAAAGGGAATCGTTTCAGCAGGATTAACCAGGATCTGTCCTGATTTGACCAGATAATCAAAAAATGCTTTTAAAGAAGACAATTTTCTTGCTATGGTTCGTTTGGTTTTTCCAAACCTCACAAGCTGGGCAAGGTAATTTCTAATGGACGTTTTATCAAGGGTGCTCAATTGCTGCCAAAACAATTTTTCCCGATTAATTTCATCCGTATCCTGTTTGTCTAAAACAAATTGAATAAAGTCGTAAATGTCTGAACGATATGCCCTGCAGGTATGAACAGAGTACCCTTTTTCAGCCATAAGCGTATCAATAAAAACATCAAGACTCATCTTTCAACCCTGCATTTTCCATGACACGTTTCATATCTTCCCATACCTGGCGTTTGTATTCTGGGTGTTTTAAAAGCAGGGACGGATGAAAAGTCGGCATGACCTTAATTCCATTATATTCATGAAACTTTCCCTGGAATTGTTCCAGGGGGCTTTTGATTTGTATCAGGGATTGGCCGGCTTTTGTTCCAAGGGTTATAATAATTTCAGGACAAATGGTTTTTATCTTTTCATGAACAGATTCCAAATCATCTGCATTGCAGATGAATATTGAATCAGGAGACAGGTTCATAGCCTTGAGGATCTTAGTAAGCAGCTCGCCACTCTTACCTTTAAAAAAACCTGTACCACTGTCTATGATAAAAATGGTCGCATTTTCAGGGCCTTCAAAAAAAAAATTCATTGATGGACTTTTGGTTCCCCAATTATTTATCAGGACTTCAGATTCTTCTGAAAGGCTTAAAAAGGTATTCCCTGTTTTTTTTTGAAAAAGGAGATATTGAGAAAAATCTTTTATCACCTGGATCATCTTAATCTTGATTGAACCAGGGTCAGTTAAAATGTCTGAATCCATTATAAAATCTATTCCATTTTCTCAATCACTTGATCGATCAAGATATCAGCCACCTTGTCTTTTTCCATTAAAGGGATATCAAATGATGAGCCATCCCTGAAAAAAAGCTTTACCTTGTTTGTGTCAGCCTTGAATCCTGAATCAGATGACCCAACTATATTGGCAGCAATCATATCAAGATTCTTTTTTTCCATTTTTAATCGTGCATTTTTTTCAAGGTCATCGGTTTCTGCAGCAAAGCCTACCAAAAACTGGCCTTTGGTTTTCTTTTTTCCAAGGAGCTTTAAAATATCAGGGTTCTGGATCATTAAAATGGAAAGATCTTTATCATTTTCTTTTTTCTTTATTTTGCTGGCTTTGGGATCCAGAGGTTTATAATCAGCCACTGCCGCAACCTTGATAATGATATCAGCCTGATCAAACCTGGCAAGCATTTGCGTGGCCATTTCTTCACAGGTTTGAACGTAAATACACTCGACACCCACTGGCGCATTAAGACTGACAGGCCCGGACACCAAGGTAACCTGCCCTCCTCTTTTTTCAGCTGCTCTGGCAATGGCATATCCCATCTTGCCGGAAGAATGATTACTGATAAATCTAACCGGGTCCAGGGGCTCCACTGTGGGACCGGCTGAAACAAGAATATTTTTACCCCTTAAATCCTTTTTGGTAAGCATGGCTTTAACCCTGTCAAAAATAAACCAGGTATCAGGCAGTCTACCTGTTCCAATAGTTTTGCAGGCCAGGACACCTGAATCTGGATCAAGAATTACCCATCCATCCTTTTCAAGAATATCAAGATTTCTCTGCACCCGGATATTCTGGTACATGTCTGTATTCATAGATGGACATACCAGGACAGGACAGGTCACTGCAAGCAGAGTTGTGGACAGCGCATCATCTGCTATACCATGAGCAAGCTTTGCAATGGTATTTGCCGTTGCAGGGGCAATTATGGCAGCATGGGCTCTTGTTGCAAGCTCGATATGCTTTACAGAAGATTCAGTGTCAAAAAACAAATCCAACAGCACTGGATTTTCAGATAAAACTTCAAATGTTGTTTTACCGACAAATTTTTGTGCGCTGTCCGTCATTATGACATTTACGTTGGCACCCGCCTTTTTCAAAAGCCTTAAAAGCTCAACAGCCTTGTAGGCAGCTATCCCCCCTGTAACCCCGAGAAGAATATTTTTATTTTGTAACTCCATCATTCTATCAGCTTTCAATTTTCTTTTTCAGGTCTTCTATTAATTTTTCATAGGGTTCTTTCTGCAGCATCTGCTCAAACTGGGAGCGATAATTTCCCACAAGACTGACACCTTCAATAATCACATCATATACCATCCAGGAGCCTTTATTTGTTTGATACAATCGATAATCAATGGGGATTTCAATAGTCTCTGTAATAACTTTCGTATCCACCTGTGCTTTCTTATTTGTCACATATTCCTTTAAAAAAACCACTTTTTCATTGGAATAGGATTCTATTTTGGAGAGATAGGTTTGTTCAAGGAGTTGTCCAAATAAATCAATAAAGGTTTTCTTTTCCTCATCACTTCTTGCTTTCCAATGCCTGGCAAGACTCAATTGTGACATTTTAGCAAAACAGAATTTGTCATGGATCAGTTTACGAAGGGAGGTTCTTCTTTTTTCAGTAGCTTCTTCTCCCTTAAGAGACTTATCTTGCAATATCTCTAAAATTTGATCCAGGGTGACTTTCAGCTCATCCTGAACAGATGATGCATAAGCGTTATTAACCGGTGAAAAAATACAGAACACAAAAAAAATAAGGATAATAATCCTAAATTGTTTCATTAAACCCTCCAAAGTAAAGCAACTCTTTTTTAATATTCACACAATTTTTTATATGCATCATCCATATCTGATTTTATGTTAAATACATTATCCAGTTTTGTCAGGGAAAACGCATTCTTCACATTTGTACCCAATCCTGTCAATATAAATTCTTTCTTTTCTTTTTTACTCCATTGAAGTCCTTCCACAAGGGTTGCGATTCCGGAACTGTCCATGAACGAAACCCCTGAAAGGTCTACAATAATCCCTATAATACTTTTTG
>JAQICW010000550.1 GCA_027858355.1 Desulfobacula sp. | reverse complement strand
ACTGGGGAGTAATGGGATATGCAAAATAATTGATACATCCAGCCCGGATTGCGGCTTCGCCAATTGCTTCATTTCCTTTCATTAACACTTTAGCCATTATTTTTATCCTTAAATTCTTTCACCCTTAATAATCATGGGTTTTTATACAGGGTTTTAGTTTTTATGGGTTCACGTTTTCGATTTCAACGATATTGATGGCAACATCCGGGCACATGATACAGCACATGGTGCAATGGATGCAGTCATCAGGTCTTGCCTGAAATACTGGGAAATGCCCTTTTGCATTTACCTTCTTTGTGATCTCAAGAACATTCTTGGGGCAGACATTGACACAAAGCCCGCATCCCTTGCATCGTTCAGAATCAATAATATGTTGGTACGACATGTAAATACTCCTTATTTTGCAACCGTTTCCAGGATGACTTAAGTTTTCTGTCAAGATCCTTAATGCCTACATTTAAACAGGATTCCTTACAATAAAAATTTTCAATCCGATTAGTATATTTATTAATAAATAAATAGTCAAACATAAACCAGATTTATAATATGAGCTTGCCTTAGAATTATGGAGCTGATAACCTGAAGGTCACACTCAAGCCTGAAGGTCAAGCTTAAACTTGAAGACTGTACCTGGGTCTGAAAACTTAAAAATAACAGGTTTTATACAATGGATATTTCTATAAATTACGGCAAAACAGATCTTGGGATCAGTCTTGATAAGGACTGGAAAGTAACGGTCATAGAAAAACAGAATATGCCGGTAATTGATGACCCTTTGACGGCCATATCCAAGGCTTTTTCTAAAGGAGATGAATCAGGATCATTGGAAGATGCAGCAAAAGATAAATCTTCTGCATGTATATTGATCTGTGATATTACAAGACCTGTTCCCAATGGGCTTATACTTCCGCAATTAATTGAAAGGCTGGTAACAGCAGGAATTAAAAAAGAGTGTATCAATGTCCTTGTTGCCACGGGTCTGCACAGGCCCAATAAGGGAGATGAGCTTTTAGAAATTGTGGGCAGTAAAAAAGTTCTTGAAATGGTCAGGGTGGAGAATCATTATGCAAGAAATGATGAAGATCATGTTACCCTGTGTACTTCAAAATCAGGCCTTCCCATAAAAATAGACAAGCGTTTTGCCATGGCTGATCTCAAGATTGTAATCGGACTTGTGGAACCCCATTTCATGGCAGGCTATTCAGGAGGAAGAAAGCTTGTTGTCCCAGGAGTCGCTCACCATCAAACCATTACAGGGTTCCATACTGCAGAATTCCTTGAACATCCAGGATCAATAACCTGCAATCTTAAGGGAAATCCCTTCCATGAATTTCAGCTTGAGGGCATAAGAAAATTATCTGATTTGTTTGCGGTTAATGTTGTGATTGACGAAAAAAGAAACCTTTCCTTTGTAAATTTTGGTGATATTGAGAAAAGCCATGCCAGGGCAATTCAATATTTGAAATTATATGCAGAAGTGATTGTTCCGGAAAAATTTTCTACAATTGTCACCAGCGCTGGAGGATACCCTTTGGATAAAACCTATTACCAGACTGTAAAATCAATGGTTACAGCCATGGATATACTCACTCCAAGCGGAGATATAATTGTTGTATCAGAATGTTCCGAGGGCATGGGGTCAGATGAGTATGTGAATGCCCAGAAACTTTTATCCAAACTTGGTAATGAACGATTTCTTGAAAGATTGAAATCACAGAAATATGCCCAGATTGATGAATGGCAGACTGAAATGCAGTTAAAACCCATGGGTCTGGGAAACATCCATTTGTTTGCCCCAGAACTTTCAGAAAAAGACAAAAAATATACCTGCGTGAATAATATTTCCAATTTACAAAAAATGATTCGTGAATCCATGGAAAGATCAGGCAATAAAAAATTAGCAGTGATTCCTGAAGGACCCTATGTCATCCCGATTTATGGGAAAGACAATCAATAAAATATTGGATTTTAAATTTAAAAATTTAAATATAGGAATAAATAGATGTCTAAAGTACAAAAGAATGATTTTTCAGAGCTAAGAAAAGATGCCAAAGCTATTTTCCTTTCCGGGCTTTTATCGGCAGATCCAGCCATTGCAATCAACAGTCATTTAAAACTTTGTAAAAATATACTTATAGTGGCAGATATCACATTTGATCTTACAGAGTTTGAAGAAATCGTTGTTATTGGAGCAGGCAAAGCCTGCGCTGCCATGGCTGGGGAACTTGAAAACATCCTGGGTTCAAGAATCTCCCATGGAAGTATAATCGTAAAATATGATCATATTGCAAGCCTTGAAACCATTGAATTGATAGAGGCTGGCCACCCTATTCCCGATGAAAATGGAAAGATTGGGGCAAAAAAACTTTTTGACATGGCAAAAAATGCCCATGAAAAAACCCTGATATTCTGTCTTATTTCAGGTGGCGGGTCTGCGCTTTCACCTTTACCATGTGACTGCATATCCCTGGCTGAAAAACAGGAGACAACCCAGATTCTGCTTTCCTGCGGAGCCAGAATCCATGAAATAAATACAATCCGCAAGCATCTTTCCCTTATCAAGGGTGGAGGACTTGCCAGGGCTGCTTTTCCAGCAACAATTATTTCTTTGATCCTGTCCGATGTTGTGGGTGATGATCTTGATATCATTGCTTCAGGCCTTACAGTTCCCGACACAGGCACTTTTGAAGATTGTAAAAATATCATAGAATCATATAATATTTCCTTAAAACTGCCCCAAAATATCCTGAATCATATTAATAAAGGATGTAACGGTGAAATTCCTGAAACCCCTAAGCCCGGCGAACCTTGTTTTAAAAGAGTTACAAATCTGATTATCGGGAACAATTTTAATACATTGATCCATGCCAGGGACAAGGCTCAATCATTGGGATATAACACAATTATTTTATCTTCTTTGATTGAAGGAGAGACAAGGGAGATTGCAAAGATGCATGCAGCCCTAGCAAAGGAGGCTCTTAAAACAGGCAACCCTGTACCATTACCAGCATGCATTATTTCAGGAGGGGAAACAACCGTCACCATGAACAATCATGGCCTTGGAGGGCGAAATCAGGAATTTGTACTGGCATCTGCCATTGAGATTGCAGGAGAAGATATGGTTGTGCTTTCCATTGGAACAGATGGTACAGACGGCCCAACAGATGCAGCAGGGGCAATTGCCGATGGCAATACCCTTGAAAAAGCCCAGAATCTTGGAATATCTGCAAAAAAGTTTTTAACAGCCCATGATTCATATAATTTTTTTAATAAACTGGATGATCTAATCATAACCGGTCCCACCAATACAAATGTCATGGATCTAAGAATATTTCTCATGAAATAATTTTAAATCGAGTCTCTACATGTTAGGACTGATCATTTCTTCCCCGGGGCTGAATTGATTGACATTTATTCTGGAACTATTTTCCTGCATTTTGCTTACCATATTTGCCAAAAACCTTTTCGTTGTCAGACACCTGTTCAAGCCTTGCCAGCGCTTTTGCCCAGATATGATTTTTATATCTTTGCTTTGTTCAGGCCATGTTTTACAGATGCGGTTTGAACTATTGAGGGAATGTCGGTTAATAAAATTAGGTCATGAGCCAAAAAAGACCGCCATTCCAAGGGTTTCGGGAGATTTTGAAAAATTGACTCTACCTGTCCTACATATTTGTAGGACAGGTTCTTTTCAGGCTCTAAAATGACAGTCCCCCTTTCCTTGCTCCGCCTTATGGAATCTAACTTTGACAGCAATTTTACCACCCTTTCAAGGGGTGTTTTCCCTACCGTCAAATACTCAGGCTCTTTGCCCATTTCCACATCAATGATTTCAATGGTTGCCGCAACATAATGGCTGATAAATCTTCTCTTAAAAGGTTTTCTGCAGCACTTATTCTTCTTGCCTGAAGATCATCTATGTCTGTCTGCTATCTTTGCCTGGATAGTCGTCATCTCCGTGTAATCTTTCATTGCTCTGAGCCTTCTTTCGTCTGCAATAAGCTGAAACCTTTCATTTTTTTGCGGCCGGACGATAATGGGTTCAATCAATCCATCCTGCATAACTTGCGCCAAGCTCTCTTAAACTGTTTTCATCAAAATATTTGCGGTGTTGATAGGGATAAGGATCAATTTTTTTAATGTCTATCATGGAAAAAGAAAAAGAATAATTTTTATGATCTGTTATTGGCATGATCCAAATCCCCTGGAAAAAATAAACAAATTTCATCGTACTGATTTAAAAGTATAGATGTTTTATAAAAAGTATTATCAAAAAAGTAAAACTAAATGACATTTGCTGTTTCTGAAAAAAAGGGCAATTATTCTATTTCCATGTCCACCCACTGCAGGTGTCCAAAATCAAACAGGGTAAAAAGATGTCAGGATTGGGAGTTTGGACGACAGGGCGTGTTTTTTGCAAAAGTTAATGCGGGCTGTGTTTTTTATATATTCTACTTGAATTTGAATAATTGTCCTGTACTATTGACGCAGGGTTATAAAAATTGAATTAAAAATTCAAATCTGAAAAAATGCGGGATACAATATGTGGGGGTACCAATAATCGGTCTCGACTGAGTCTTTAAAATGCCAGTGACACCGTTGGTTATCAGCCGAAACCCCATATAGATAAACACAGTAATGACTTCCACTGCTGTAACGTCTAAAAATACAAATGTTTCTTATTTAAGTCGTTTATCTTTACTTTTTATCAAGACTGACAAAAGTTATTGACTTATAAGATTGAATGAACTAATCGTTTTTGTAACAAGTGTTACAAAAAAAAGGAAAAGTCATGGCTCGACCTGTTGACCCAAAGATAAAAGAAGATTTAATTGAAAAATGTTTGGAAGTATTTGTCGAGATAGGGGTTAAAGACTTCAGCCTTAGGAAAGTTGCCAACCAATTAGACACCTCAGCCCGAATGCTAATTTACCATTTCGGATCGGTTGAAAACTTGTTTGCTGAAATGATTATATCATACAGCCATAAAGAAAAGTGCCGATTTGAAGCAATCCTGAATGAACGGCAATATTATACTCTAAAAGAGTTCATAGGCTTCAATTGGGCGGCGTATCTAACCCCCACAAGGACAAAAATATTAACTGTTTTTGTGGAGATCTATGGTCAGTGCCTACGTGACAAAACAAAATTCTCTCATTTTTTTCAGAAAATTCTTTTCGAATGGATTGAATTTATTGAAAATTTACTTGATAAAAAATTTAATTTGTCTAACGCTTCGAAAACTGCCTGGGCGACGCTCATTATTGGAACTTGTAGGGGGGTACTGATGGATTATCTGGCGTCAGGAGAAACAAAGCGAATCCAAGAAGCAATAGAGCTTTTTCAGAATTTGGCAGAAAAATACGAAGGCACCGATAACTTAGGAGATAGCCACATTGAGAAACTATAGTTCATATATATTAGCAGATACTTTTGCATTAGTAAGTTTTGCTTTTATTGTAGGTATGTTTGTTGAAGTCATTTTGTCAGGTTTGACTTTTGAACAATCCATTCAATCACGCCTATGGGCCATTCCTTTAAATGCTATAATCGCAAGACCCTACGGTATTTATCGTGATAGATTGCTTGTTATGATTAATGCGGGGAAAAAAGGAAAATGTATTCGACTTTTAGTAGATATTGTTGCATTTATAACCTTCATGGTCCCCCAGTATATTGCTGTTTTATATTGGATAGGCGCTAATCCTCAGCAAATTATTGTTGCCTGCGTTACTGTTACTACCATGAGCCTTGTTATCGGGCGACCTTACGGTCTTTATATGGATTCTTGCCGAAAAGTTTTAGAAAAAATAAAAATTTAAGGAATAAAAATATTTTTTACTACCCTCTAATCCCTTGGGTGTTTACTTATGGTATTATCAAACAGGAGTCAAATTCCCCAATATACCGAGCGCTTCTTTCGCCAGTCCGGGCTTTTTAAATTTTTCCCAAATACCACATCTGGTATAAACAAGATTTGCAGTCTTTGGTGCGAGATTCATCTGGTACCTTTCAGAATAATTGATGTTGTGAATGTGTGAGAGTTTTTCAAGCTCACTCACTCACATTCATGACTCAATTATTCTGGGGTAAACAGTTTCGCTTTTTCAACA
>JAQICW010000481.1 GCA_027858355.1 Desulfobacula sp. | reverse complement strand
TGGTGCAAAGTAAATAACTTTTAAAAATAATAATTCAATTAAACGAAAAATGGTAAAATTAAATAAACCAAGACCCCAGGAAACCATATTGGAGACAAAGTTGACCCTCCTTTTAAAATTCCTACACCAAAAATCACAGTACTTTAAATTGTGGTGCAAGGCAAATAATCTCCTAAAAAATTATTCAATTATATTTGACCAAGCTCAATCAAATGAACCGATTTTCCATTAAATTTTATTGGAGCTGCTGTACCGACACCAGTATCTACCCATCTAACATAGCAACTGGAGCAAGCAAGGATAGCCCTTCATTGTACTCAATGGATGGACACTGAATTGGGCGTTTGGACGAATCAGAACAGCCCCCGGCAAAAATAGTTTTGCAGATTTCATCGTCCAAATTCAAATCATAGTCCACGAAGTGCAAACGAAGTCTGTTTCACTGCTTATTTGAATCAGAATCTTTATTTTAGGCGCTCAACACCGCTGATTCACCTCTTTGGTTCAGGCACAAATGACCATGCTATAATGGGCTAAAAAAGGGGCTTGAATTTGATATTTGGACGGTGGACGATAACTTCTTTGAAATTAAAAATTCTCATGATAAAGTCAGGCATGTTAAATTTTCTTGATAAAATCCCTTACTCAATCCTGATCGTTTTCACAATCATGATGCTGGCAGCTCCATTAAAGCCGATGCCCCATGTGGTTGAAAAAATCCTCATGCTGAAAAATGGATCACTCCACAGACCGATTGATATATTTGATCTGTTCTTTCATCTGCTTCCATTGATCCTGCTGACTCTAAAACTGGTGAAGGACAATAGATAATAAATATTCAGTAGTATTTTATCCCGTAGCACCCTTAACCAGCCTGCAAGCCACACAAAAAGCCAGAAGATCTCATGGAAGTTCTATTGGGATTGATACTGGATTTAGTGATAATTATTATAGGAACTTGAAGAATTGATACTGGATATGATGGTAGATTAAATTGATACTGTTTATCCTATTTATGCCTGGTTTAGCCATTTTCAATAACGTGATTGTGTCAAATCTCATAGCGCTTAAACACGTAATTTAGGGTCTTAATCAGCATGTTTTATTATTGCTGGCGCAAACTCTGAAAAAGACAAATGCCGGATGGTAAAGTTCAAGCTGGTTACAGTTTGTTTCAGCCCCCGGAATTGAGTGTGAAAGCATTGGTCCGACAGCATCATCTTGTGTCGGTTTAAACCTTTTTTCAACTGGCGCTGTAGAAGTTTATATGAAATTCATCGTCCACATCGTCCAAATGAAGTTTCCATAGATGAAAAGTGCTAATCTGGCAAAGAGCCTGGGGCTGAATCAGGTTTTGTAAAAAACATCGTCCATCACCGTCCAAACGAGATCCATATCATGGCTTTCCTGGGTCAGAAACCTCATTTAATTCAATCCTGAATCATGCCTATCATAAATTCAAAACCATTATTTTTGGAAAGCAATCCTTCCCATACTGAGGACAGTCATCACACCGAAATTTTTTTGGAACATGATCAAGATCAACAACTGCTATAAATCCAAATTTTGACCAATAAGAAGGAACTTTTGCTTGAATCATTATTCTCTTACTTCCTAAGCCCCGTATTTCCTCTTTCACCATTTGGAATAAAGAGGTTCCAATTCCCTGCCCTTTAAAATTATCATCTATCGCAACTGAAAAAGTATATTCTCCATCTTGAAGCATCACTTCTGCTCCACCTATTAGTTTGTCAAACGCTTCAACCGAATACCCATTGAGAACCTCAGTTCCATCTTTATTGTTCTCTAATCCCTGAGCTTCAAATATTTTTTCAATTTCAGGATATTCATCTGGTTCCGCCTTCCTTATTTTAACCGCTTCATGCATTCTTTCCCCCTGTTTTATGTGGTGAACTAAATGATTACCTGAGAAAAATCATAAACATAGGTTTCGCTCAATTCCTAATTTTAAAATCCATCAAGACAAAAAATACCGGGCAGATAACTTTGAATACAGTGAACACCGAATGACATTTTAATATGGTCATTACTGCCTGAAAAAGTCAATGCATTATTCATAGACGTCTGAGAGCACATCAATAGGTGTTCCGTGGTGATCAAAAAATCAAGAATACCATCGGAGCATGGTCGTAGCGCATACCCCGATGTGGGTCCGTTATCTGATTCAACTATTTCCTACTTCCAGTGAATCAACGGTACGCTCCTCTCTGGCAATCGATAATACTTAAACTTGGGATAGGTTCTCGGCAAGTTTATGTTCAGCCTCTGATTCAGATGCCGTAATAAAACGAGCCCCTTTCATCCTGGCAATATCATTGGAAATGGCCCCTTTTTGCTTTATCAAAAGTGTTTCTGTTGCGGTATGCTGGGAAAAGTCCCCCAGAAGATTGCCTATTGTCCTGAGAAGGGTTGATTTACCATTCGCACCAGATCCCCAAAAAAGCAACAGGAGCAAGCAAGGATAGCCCTTCATTGAAGTAAATTGATGAATACCGGGTTTGTGGTAATGATTGGATGAGGACAGCCCTGCCCGAAAAAGTTTTACAGATTTCACCGTCCAAATTGAAATCACCGTCCAACCGAAGTCTGTATTCCCACTTTTATTAATCGAAAGGGTCAGTTTTGAGACTTTTTTGTCCCTGGTTCATATCCTTGCTTGGTTTAAAAAAGACCATAATAGAACGGCCTAAAAAGGTATCAGGATTGAACCTGGACGATAGGACGATCAATTGTGTATAAAAAATTCAACCACTCTGCTCACAGAAATGGGTGAATTTTATTTTTAATTGTCGCTGGCCATCCCCCATCTATTTCACCACCGGCGTACAACCCATCACCTTTTCATATTCTTCCATCGTGATTTTATTCAAGGGGATACATCCAAACTAAATCTGTTTCATGGCTTTAATGAGTTTCCCTGGAAATGATCACTTCACAACAATCATCACCTTGATTCAGGTTTTTTGTATGTTGTACAACTACACCCATCTCTTTTCCAAATAATCCCCTGATAAGTCCTTGATAGGTTTGTACTGTCACAATTCCACAATCTGCTATGCCAGCTTTGGCAATTGCCTTCTGGGTTTCACAGTCTGTAACTCGAACAGTTATGATATCTGACTCAACAAATACTTCACGACCTTCAATTTTCAGCACTTTACTGAAAACCTCCAGCATATCCAGAAAACTTTCTGGCCATACCGGATTAGGGATAATGTCTTTTCTAATTTTTTTTCCGAATACATATGAGAATTGGCTCCACGCCTCAACATCCATCTCCCATGCTGTTTCTTTTCCAAGCTTTTTGGCTAAGGCCAGAAACCAGGCACCATCCATACGTACAAACGAAAACTGTGCAATTTCTAAAAGTTGTTCAGTGGATAAATTCATTTTTACCTTTCGTTTCTATCAGTAAATGAAAAAATTAATCAAATATTAAAAAAAGCCTAAGAAGTAAAGAACAAATTATCAGTATGTTCATAGCCCGCCGGATCTGGCTGGATCAAGTTGTGAAAAAGACAAAAGCTGAATGGAAAAGTTCAAGCTGGTTACTGACTGTTTCAGCCCCGAGAACTGATTGAGCAAGCATTGGTACGGCAGAATCATCCTGTGTCAGGTTAAAAGCCCTTCTGTGCCTGGGCTGATATTTAAAAAATTAACCCAATCCAGGTTCATATCCAATCACCTTTTTGTACTTCCCTGTCATGGTATATTCAAATGATTTTAATTGTCCCATTTTTTCGGACGGAGCCGTTTTTTCTTTGTTGATATGCCAGGCTTAAATTTCAGCACCTTTTCATATTCATCTATCATCAATTCCCGCAATCGGTCTTCGTGCTGTTGGGGCACGATAAAACTATCATGAACAGTAAGGGCTGGAATATTTTCAGCCATCAAACTGGTCAAGATGGCATCCGTAATTCTACTGTCAAGATTTTGAAGCATTCTGCCTTTACCAGAACCGATGTCATCAGCAATATCGGTATGTGTTAATTTTGCTCTGGAGAGAAGACTTTTTACTTCAGTATATCTCCCATTCAGAAGTCCTCTCAATAGATTGTTGAGCCAGAATTCATTGTCAGTCCATACGGGCTCGGTGAGATTTACTGTGATATATTGCTCCTGGATGAATTTATTGTATTGCTCCAGACGCTCCCTCATCTTGATGATGGGTTTCAACCCAGTGTAGTGAACAAGTTTTTTATGACGGTCTTTTAATTGGATAATTTGCTCTGGTGCTGTACGTTCAACAACTTTGGAGTTGCTGGGCATAAGAAACCCTTTCAGTCTCGCTAAAAGTTTGTTTGATGCTTCTATTTTAGATTGAAGTCCTCTTCTTTTCTCTTTATCCCAGCATCCGTTTTGGAATTCAACATAGCCAAGCTCAATGAGACCATCTATGGCTATTTCAACAAGCCATTTATGTTTGAGCCAGAGTTTGCCATACATTTTATGATCACAGTAATTATTTTTGTCTCGGGAGATGCGGACACGGCCACCAGTCTTCGCAGCTTCAATAAGGCTTAACATAACTATTTTTAGAGCCTCTCTGGCCTTGGGTCTTTCTGTTATTTTCACTGTCATCCCTATATTTTCATGGAATGGACTCCGATTCACTGATACAAACATAGCAGCGAAGTTTTTGCCTTCCTGCATTAAAGGCGACACCTCTTTTGCAATATGGCTTGGTAAATAACCCAGTTTGTATTTTCCGAAGCCAATCCAAATGGCATTAGGGTCCTTCGGGTTTTCCGGTTCTCTGTTAATATCAAATTCATTGATTCCCGGGTTCCCTAAAAGTTTAATGTTTCGCTGGCAATCATCAAAAGTTACTCCTGCCAATTTTGTAATTATTGGATTCATAGTAATTCTTCCTTGGTTAAATTTTCATTGTGATGAGTACCTGCCCAAGAACTGACAGGTATCCTGATTAAAATTTTTGTGATGAATGAAATTTCTTGATCTAAACTTGGTGAGTTGACCTACATGTAAAATTTCTTCCTTATATATAATGGTATAGTACAAGAATTAAAAAAAATGTAAGTTTATTTTTCAACCACCTATTTTCATAGGGTTTTATGTCCAGTCAGGATCATTCCATTTCATTCCCACAAAAGTCCCTGCTTCCTTACCTTGGTTTGTACTGTGGTGCCGGATAGGAACCCTGCACCGGTTGATTTGAATTAGCTTCTGGAGTGGCATTCGCAATAGCATTTGCGAGTTTATACATGTTAAACGTGGCGATGCTGGTTAGACAATTGTCCAGGCGCTCGTCAAAAATGGCACAGTTGGTCGTGAGGCAAGCCGATTTGAAAAATGGGCATTGCTTATCCTGTAATCTTGACATTATTCCACCCCCTTTTCCTGATGTGCTGCGGTCTTTGAGGCAGCTATGGGCAAAGTGAAACCCTGATCCAGGTATATTTTGAAAATTTTGATATTTTCAACGTTCTCTGGGGTGTAGCGTCTGTATCTAATCTCCCGCACCGGATTCTTAACGGCTCGTCAATGTAGCCTCTGGTTTCGTAATTCCTTAACTGGCGCTGTGAAAAACCTGTTCTCTTACTGCAATCTGCAATACTTAATGAATCTTTCATAATGTATTCTCCTTTAAAATTAAATTTTGGGAAAAATTCCCTCTATCTAAAAGGAGGTTAGATTAATAGCAGGGTGGAAATATTGAGGGTAAGGAAGATAAAGCCATAAAGGATGGGTGTTTCAGAGATTAAAAGTTTTCTTCGTCTTCTTGATCCAGATCATGATCCTTTTCAATCTGTCGTTGTTTTTCTTCATCATCGGCCAATTCTTCACCAAGAACCCCGGCCAAGCCGATGTCCAGCCAGTCAAAGTCATCGAACCAATCGAAGTCAATCATTGGGGTCTCCTTTCATTTTTAATTCAGCATCACCGAGAGCCTTTTTAGAACAATCTGGGCAAATACAATGTGAAACAACAGGTAATCCCATGCTTTTAAGTTTTTCGGCAAAATCACTGCCAGCGTCTTCTTTTGTGCCCATATCTTTCCCACACCAGGCGCATTTGATTTCATAGACCATTGTTTCCTCCTAAATTTTGATGTTCAAAAAGCGAAAGCCCTGCCGAGTTCTGATGTTTTGTTTTTTCAAATATCTCCTGTAATCGGCGCTGAAGGTCTTCTTTTTTATGATTAAATATAGGGCTTAAAATTACCCATTTAGCGCGCTTATTAATTTGCTTGCATAATGCCTTTCAAGATCCTTCAAAGCGCTGCCAAATATGTCTTTACAGCGTTTGTCCAGAGCATCAATAGTGATCCCAAAACGTCCTGCTAATTTCAGGATTAGGTCCTTTTGGGGCTCGGTGATGTATTGGGTGTCGATGGGATTTTGTTGCTTGTTACAAACTCTCGTACCGGTCAGGTTGTCACCATGACAAACTCCCATGTCTGGCAGATTGTTTTTATGACAAGCTCCCAGCTTGGTTAGGGTATGTCGATGTGTCTTGATAAAAACACCGGACAGCCCAGCAATACGAATGACAGCGTCAACTAAAGCAGATTTGACACACATCTTTATGCTTGTGTTGAGATTCCAATTATCCTGCCTGATATTTCTGCCTCCTGCTCCCTCTCCAATAACAGTCCCGGTTTGACTTATCAGCACGCATTTCAAAATAATAGTTTGAATCTCCTGGCGATGCACGCATGCCATTTCATACTGTTTTAGATTGGGAAATGTGGCTATCAGCCCCAGGACACCTATGATACGTTCAGCGCCTGACTTGAATAGAATAGGGCGAGAATAATGGCTGATGTCTTTACACAAGTTCGGGCTCCCGGCCCTGGCATATCTGCAGGCCCCCGAGGTGTGGATACGACACCAATCTATTCCTTCACTGAAATTTCTTTGTATCCAGCCAAACAGTTCCTTCCTATTCTGATCTCGCCTGTTGAGGGAATTGGCAAAAGTTTCCGATGGAAGCTCGAACGGCGCATTCGGGAATATCGAGATAGCGCCTCCAGGTTGTTTGTCCGGTGGATCTCCCGGGGGCTTGGAATACCGCTTCAAAATCTCTGTCTCTTTGATTTGCTTGAGCATATGGAACCTCCTTGATTATGGGTAAAACCTTAAAAGGCCCACCAGAAAGGTAGGCCCTTGATTTGCTAATAATTTTTTGTGTCGGCCTAAAGCCCCATACCTGCTGGTATAACTCCGATAAACCGATGGTCATTGGCACAGCATTCTTCTTTGCCACAAGTGAAACAGAGACCCGTTAATACCTCATATTCTCCTTCATTCATGCGGTGGCGATAATCGCAGATACAGGCGAAGGTTCTTTCCTTCTCAAATCTTGATCTCTGGAATACCATCATCTGTCTGTTGCAGGATGGACATGGGCTCTGAATGAAGGTTTGGGTGTTGTCGGTGACTGGAATCCAGCTGATGGACATAGCGGTACTGATTAAAATACTTTTCTTGTTCATGATTTTGGCTCCTTTGATGTTAGGGGGGGAGGGGTCTCACTTACTGGCGTGTCAATGCTCTGATTGTCATTGGTTGGGATTGGCACTGGAAGGGACCCAAATAATATATGGAGGCAGAATTAATAAGGGACGACCATGATGGGTGTTTGAAGCCGGTGTTCATTCATCGGTAGTATAAAATAGTTTATATAAATTATGGTAGTGCTGTCTCATCTACCTCAAACCAGCACCATCTCAACACACCAAACAGTTTCCCTATCTGCATTCGTTTCCATCTTTTTCGGTTGGTTTTTAAGTTGGTATGGGGGGTAAATACTCGTGTCGATTTTCTGGAAGGGTTAGTGCTGGATGTGTTATGGGGTAGGTGGATGGGTTGGTACTACAGATTATTTTCTAAAAATTTATTTGCCACGCATTGCAATATCTTGTACGTTGATTGAAATTGAGCATGATATTCAAGCATCTTTATATAAACTTCAAATTGATTTCGTCCTTAAAATGAGGATCATATGGTTAAAAAACTAACTTATGAAGAACTGCAACAAAGGATTTTAGAATTAGAAAGAACTGCAGAAAAATATACAGTACAAAACAGTGATGAAAAATATCGAATTCTGTTTGAAAAATCAAAAGATGCTATTTTGATAATCGAAAATGGAATATTTGTGGACTGCAACCAGTCAACAGCCGACATGTTGGGATATAAAAACAAAATAGAACTCCTTCAAACCCATCCATCAGAACTCTCTCCAGACCACCAGGCAGATGGACAAGATTCCTTCATAAAAGCAAAAGAAATGATGGCCCTTGCACTGAAAAACGGCAGTCATAGATTTGAATGGGATCATATGAGGGTAAGTGGAGAAGTGTTCCCTGTAGAGGTTCTTCTAACGAAAATTTCTCATCAAGGAAATAATTGGGTAATTCATACTATTTGGCGTGATATTACCAATCGAAAACAAATAGAAAAGGCCAGACGAGAAGAGAAAAAAATACTTTCAACAATTCTTGAAAGCACACCCCATGGCATTACATTGATTGATAATAAAGGTAAATATCTCTATATAACCCCCATGCCCTGACGGGCACAACAAAAAATGAAAGACTTTGACCAAAACACCAAAAGGTTGGACCATTTATAAGGCCTTGGAATTACGACGTTTAAAAAGTCTTTCATATA
>JAQICW010000358.1 GCA_027858355.1 Desulfobacula sp. | reverse complement strand
TCGATTTTCTTGCCCGCAGTCTTTTCAATGACCGATATGATCCAGTCTCCAAGGGTTTTTTTATTAACCGATATTATTTCTTTTCGAATCAGCTTTAAATCAAGTTCTGCCCGGGCCATTGTCTTATGCCCGCCTGCTGAACCATATGCGGAAAATGCCTCTTTTATCGTAACCCCTGCACCTTTTCAAGAGACCTCCGAAAAAAACGCAGACTCATAGTTCCAAATTATAAATGAAGGATGCACTAAATGAATCATCAAGAATACTGGAACCCGGTTTTGGAAACAATGCCTCTGGAAAAACTTAAAATTCTGCAGTTTAAAAAATTTAAACGAATATTAAACTGGGCCTATACCCATTCAAAATTTCACAGGGCACTCTATGATACGGCAGGGTTAATCCCGGATGATATTTGTTCCTTTGATGATATTAAAAAGATTCCAAAGAGGGTGTTTTTACCCTTTGGCTATAATATTTTTGTGGCGTTCTGGGCCGGACATTATGCCGCTGAAAAGTTGGGCTGTGAAGTTGTTCCCGGCGGGGTTCTTGACACCCAGTCCAGGATATTAAAAATAAAAGAATTAAATGCAACAGCCATGATGGCAACGCCGACATATGTTTTAAGAATGGCAGATGTAGCAAAAAATAAAATGGGAATAGATCCAAGCTTGCTTTCCATTAACAAAATTACCTGTGCAGGAGAACCGGGTGCCGGTATTCATAGCACGAAAAAAAGGATGGAAGATGCCTGGGGCGCCAAAGTATATGACCACTCCGGTGCAACGGAAATCGGCGCATGGTCCTACGAGTGCGAAAAACAGCCCTGCGGTATGCATGTCAACGAAGCCATGTTTCTTGTGGAAATAGAAGATCTTAATACGGGTGAGATCATAGAAGAGCCTGGCCGAAAAGGGAAAATGATCATCACTGCCCTGGACAGGATGGCACAGCCCTGCATCCGATTTGATTCCAAGGACGTGATTGAATGGGATTCAGAATCCTGCTCATGCGGCCGGTCTTTTAGATTGATAAAAGGCGGTGTCATTGGTCGCTCAGACGATATTACAAAGGTAAAAGGGGTGCTGCTCTCTCCCGGCTCCATAGAAGAAGTGGTCAGATCCATTGACGGACTTGGCGATGAGTTTGAGGTTGTTGTGGATAAACAGGGAGATGTCGACAGGATAAAGCTTAAAGTCGAGCTCTTGCCAGAGGTGACAAGCCTGAGCATTGAAAATATATTAAAAGATCAGCTCCGGCTTAAAACAAACCTGGGGTATAAGCTTGAATTTTATGATTATGGCAGCCTGCCACGATATGAAGTAAAGGCAAAGCGGTTTAAGGATTTGCGGGAAAAAAAATTCAATGAAAAGGAATAAAGACTATGAAAAATTTTTCCAACTTGAATGGGGTTAACGATAAAATCCTTAAGATAAAACAATTATTGATTGAACTTGAAGCAGAAGCAACACAATTTCCAGCCCTGGAAAAAAATTCAAAAAGGGCATTGGCAAGTATAAAAATGCTGGAATTAAATATTTCAGATATCCTGGCATTTGATCTGGCTGATTCTTAAAAAAAACAGCTGGGCAGCAGAAATTGGGCTGCCCGGCTGATATAATAATTTATTCCTTGTCGAAATCTTCTTTTCCAGCACCGCAGATAGGGCAGCACCAGTCATCAGGAAGATCTTCAAAACTTGTTCCAGGATCAATGCCATTGTCTGGGTCACCATCTGCCGGGTCATACACATAACCACAAAGTGTGCATACGTACTTGTCCATTTTAAATCTCCTTAAATATTGGGTTAAAATTTATATATTCTATATCATAACTGATCGGGGTGGAAGCACAAAATAAATCAGTTACAACAGTTTGGTTTTTTTAAGGGCAAAGAAAATCCCTTTATAAGATGCAATTATCAAAATAACATAAAGTATCAAAAGTATGGTGCTCATTAATATAATCTCCCAAATTTACAATTAATATGATTCTTCTTCAATGACTTCTTTTGCTGTCAGTTTTTTTGAATCCATAAGTTTCCAGACATAGACAACATAGGCAAGTACAATGGGTATGCCAAGGGCCACATAGGTCATGGCTGTCAACGTATACATACTGGAGGATGCATTAAAGATGGTAAGGCTTGATTGCAGATCAAGTTTTGATGGATAAAAGGCTGTATTGTTAAAAGCTGGCAGGCATAATACAACAAGCCCTACAAGTATGGTGCCTAATCCGCTGAACCATATACCTTTATTGCTTTTTTTAAAATAAGATGGCACAACCCCATATAATACAAGTATTATTCCTGCCAATAGCAATATGAGCAAATAGGGCATGGCTAAAAGATTTGATAAATATTTAGAAGAAACTAAAGAAACAACACCTGCATCATCTACATTAAATCCTTGCATGAAAAGAATACAGATAAGTACATAAAGCAAAAAGGGCAGGGCAATCAAAAAATTATTCCAGGGCGCTTTGCGCAACCTTGATTCAAGATCCTGGGTTGAAGAAAAATCAATGCTGTTTAAAAGGTTTAAGGCACCGAAAACCCTGTCATTGAACACAAGAAAAATTCCAAGGGAAAGATTGAATAAGGAAAAAGCAGCTTCAAGTCCTCTCAGGTTTATGCCCAGAAATATATAATCCCAGGCTACCCTGTTATATAAATCAAGGGTAAAGTTTGAACCCGTATAAAATGTACCCACTGCTGCACCAATCAACAGAATACCGACTGAACCATTTATAAAAAGAAACAATTCATAAACAGTTGATCCCAGAAAATTGTTTGGTTTTTTTCGATATTCATAGCTGACTGCCTGAATAATAAATGAAAAAAGAATCAGCATCCATACCCAGTAAGCACCACCAAAACTTGTGGCATAAAATTTTGGGAAAGCTGCGAACAACGCACCGCCAAACAATACAAGGGTTGTAAAAGGCATTTTCCATTTGCGGCCAAGGGATGTTACCACCAATGATTTTTCAAGATCGGTTTTAGCGACCTGCCATAAAAGCGTCTGTCCTCCCTGAACAAAGGTAAGAAACAAAAAAAGCGCACCAACAATGGAACAGATAATCCACCAAAGCTGCTGCAAGGTTGCATAGTCAAGGTTTGAAATCATTTTAACGGCCCTCCTTCAGGTCCAATGGATATTTGTTTAAGCATTATTGTTATTTCAGCAATAAGTAAAATGGTAAACAATCCTAAAAACATAAAAAAAGTAATCTGGACATTTCGGGCTGCAAGATTTGTTGTTGCCATTTTAACGGGTAAAAGACCGTTAATGGCCCAGGGCTGACGACCAACCTCTGCTACAACCCATCCAGACTGCTGGGCAATTAAACCCAGTAAGCCGGATATTAAGCCAAGAGGGAGCAGCCATTTTTTTTGAGTAAGAGAATCTTTAAAGGCATAAAAAAGAAAGACAGCAAAGAGAACAGGAAAAAGTGTTCCCAGTGCCACCATGATGTGAAAGGCATAGTAGGGGATAGCAACCGATGGAACGGCCTCTTCAGGTTTATTGAGATATCCATAGCCCATATATTCCTGGTTTTTCCTGAAGTTTGCTAATGAGCTTTCAGCTTTTTGGCTATTGTTTTCTTTTCTGGCCTGCTTAAATAGTGCAAGCTCATTGATTGCTGTTTTACCTTTATTAATTTTTGATGCAACACCTTCTATTTTTTGTTCTTTATTTCCATAAACAAGATCGTCAATTCCAGGTACAAATGAATTCAGGGAGCGGTTTGCTAAAAGAGAAAGAAGATAGGGGATTTCTATTTTCATTAGAAAAGGTTTTTGGTTGTCTCCCGGCTTTTTATCAGGATTGAGAATTCCGGCAGCAACAATGGGTGCTTTTATCTGTCCTTTGTATAAGCCTTCTATAGCGGCAAGCTTCATGGGTTGTTTCTGGGCAACCATGTAGGCAGATTCATCACCGGTAAAAGCCACATAGCTTGCAGAAAGCAGACCAAATACCGAGGCCACAACAATGGATCTTTTAGCCATTTGAATATGTCGGCCCCTTATAAGATACCAGCAGGAAATTGAAAGCACAAATAAAGAAGCCAATAAAAATCCAGAGCTTGAAGTGTGAACGAATTTAGAAACTGCTACAGGGTTAAACACAACTTCAGCAAAAGAGTTCATTTCAAATCGTGCTGTCTCAGGATTAAAGATCATACCAACAGGATTCTGCATCCAGCCATTGGCCACAAGAATCCATACAGCGGATAGATTAGACCCTATGGCGACCATCCAGGTGGAAAAAAGATGGAACCCTTTTGAAACTCGATTCCATCCGAAAAACATGACAGCAAAAAAAGTGGCTTCAAGGAAAAAAGCAAAAATTCCCTCAATGGCAAGGGGGGCACCAAAAATATCCCCTACTATCCATGAATAATTGGACCAGTTTGTTCCTAATTGAAATTCAAGAATGATTCCTGTTGCAACACCGATTGCAAAATTTATTCCAAACAAGGTCATCCAGAATTTTGTAATAGACCGCCATTCTTTATTCCCTGTACGAACATAAATCGATTCAAAAAAAGCGCACAAAAAAGAAAGTCCCAGCGTTAAGGGTACAAAGATCCAGTGATACATGGCCGTAAGAGCAAATTGTGCTCTGGCCCAGTTCACCATACTCAAATCAATATCAACCATTATTTTTTACCCTCCTGTTAAATAAAATTTGGTTTTGTATTAAAAATATCATTTTAATTGGCTTTTGGAAGTATCCCCTGTGATTTGCTCAAGA